>SLLW01000283.1 GCA_007133875.1 Balneolales bacterium
CCGCTGTGCCCCGCTGTGCCCCGCTGTGCCCCGCTGTGCCCCGCTGTGCCCCGCTTTGTAACAACACAGTACAACGAAAAAAAATAGGCGTAAGCCACAGTGACTTACGCCTACGTGATACTGTCTATTGTGTGTTGTGTTAGGCTATATCAAGGGATATGCCCTGTTGCTTTGCGCGTCGAATTGCACACTTGCAATAAACCTTAAATCGCTCTTCGCTTGCATCTTTAGCCGTGTTCGCCCGACTGTCTTGAAATTCCTGCAACAAAGCGTCATAACCCTTGCCAGCCTGTAAACCGGCAATAATCATTGCTTCAACGCTTTGCCGTCCCTGACTGCTTTGCGACAACACCGCCTTCATTTTACTGTCTTTGACAATAATCTCTTGGCTTTGTTTTGTTTCTTGTTTTTATTTGTAAAAGCTTTAGCATTCCCTCCAACTTTTTGTCTCTGTCAAACAAAATTTTTGTGAAATACTTTGCTTTTGCAGAGAACTTTGATCACAACCTATGCATCTGAATCGCCCGTTACAAGTTAGAATCGGCTAATTTAGATAAGATGTTTTTATTAGAACCGCCTAATATAAAACAGATTATAAATGTATTTTACGCACGGAATATGGATAGCATTCAGATACTTTAATTCACGCACTAAACTGTGTCCTTTCCCCGGCGTGTTGATATCAAATGTATTATTACGTCTTAATGGTATTCTGTATTACCCAAACGATAACAGTGTATTAAAACAAGGTCTTAATAACGACTTCCCTATATTTTACACCATTTTTTAACAACACATTTCCTTGACTCAGTATGGATCATATACTTGTTTTTATGTTAATTATAGCTATCATCCGGTATCGACATACAAATACTCATGGTACCCAACCCTAAACACCCGGATCGATTTTTCTCCAATCATTGAACTCTGAACTGCCTTTATTCAGTTATACAATGCAGAACCGGCCATTTATCAACCCGGGTTTCAACGTAAGAACCCAAAAACCGAAGAAACGCTATGTTATCATTAAACACGTCTCCGAATGCACGTATCTTACTGCTTGCAACCGGAATGTTTCTGTTTCTGTGGATGACGGTACCGGCTCTTGCCCAGGAAAGGCCGGCAGACAGGGTTCGGGTGAGCCCGAGTGCGATCGTCAGCCAGACAATCGGCACTACGGAGGTGACCATTACCTATGGCCGGCCCGGAGTCCGCGACCGTCTCATTTTCGGCGAACTGGTACCGTTTGATGAAGTGTGGCGGACCGGGGCCGATGAGGCCACCACCATCTCCTTTTCGGATGACGTAACCCTCGAAGGGGAACCGGTTGAAGCCGGCACCTACGGATTGTTCACAATCCCGCGCGGTGAAGGGGAATGGACGATCATCATCAACGAAGTTGCCGACCAGTGGGGCGCCTATAACTACGATCGCGACGCTGATGTCGCCCGGGTTAATGTCCCGGCCGAAGAAGCCCCGTTTATGGAGCAGATGATGATCTATTTTGAGGAGATCGCAGAATCAACCGGCACGGCTGTCATCCATTGGGATACCGTGAAAGTCTCTTTTGTGATAGAAGAGCAATAAGTGCTCTTCTATTCACTTTTTTCGATGTTTTTTTATTTCATCAACAGCATTTTACGGGTATCCACAAATTCGCCGGCCTGCATACGGTAAATATATATGCCACTTGAGAAATTTGTGGCATCCAGCTGCACCTCATACCTGCCTGCACGCTGGACCTCATTCACAAGTAACAACACCTGCTGTCCCAGCACATTGTAGACACGGATCTGTACGGATGCATCTTCGGCCAGTGCATATCGAATTTGCGTGGTCGGATTGAACGGGTTTGGATAGTTCTGGGCCAGCGAGAAGGTTGCCGGAATTTCGGCCAGCGGATCGACCGCCGTATCCACATCGCCGTTTCCGGGATCGTCATCCTCCACTTCGCTTCCAGCTCCCGGACCGGTATATCGCAGAATGGTCCCCCCCTCTCCGACGGCCCATCCACTCTGTGCGCTGGTAAAATGGACGTCCATCAGACGCACTTCTACCGGTGCAGGCACATTTGACCAGGTATTCCCTCCGTCGGTGGACAGCAGCATTGGTGTCGGCTGATTAAAACGGCCTCCAACAGCCCAAACCGTATCCCGATCAACGGCAAAGACACTCTCGAGTTCCGGTGTTGACCAGATTATATCATCAGCTAAATGCGTAGTTGTCCAGGTTGACCCACCGTCGTCCGTAACGAGGATCACCTGGTCTTCTCCGGCTGCCCAGGCCGCTTGGGCATCATGGACGGTAAGCCCCCTGAGATTCCGGTCCGATTCGACACTTTGATCCTGCCAGGTGCCACCGCCATCCGTAGTCCGGAGAATAGTCCCGTTATGTCCTACAGCCCAGCCGATCTGAGCATCGGCAAAACGGATTTCGCGAATCGTGTTATCGGTACCCGAAACCAGTTCCTCCCAGGTCTGCCCGCCGTCTTCGGTTCGACTGATTGCGCCGCCGGGTCCTGCTATCCAGCCGTTATCCAGACCATGAAACCATGCCGAATTGATCGTTTGATCCGTTCCATCAGCGATCCGGTCCCAGGAGTCCCCGCCATCCTCCGTTCGAAAAATCCCCTCATACCGGCTGATGATCCATCCGTTCTGATCATCCGAAAAGAATATATCCTGATACATTCGTTGCCATTCAAAATCGACATCCTCGCCACTTGGCACCACTTCGTCAAATGACTCACCGCCATCCGTAGTCCGGAAGATTTGCGAATTGCTCATAATCCAGCCGGACTGTGGCGAGATGAAATAGGTTTTTTCCAACCGACCGGTGATTTCCTCGATATCCACCAGCGTCCAGACTCCGTGCTGCGGATTGTCCATGGTCCGGAATGTCCAGACCGGGCTTTGCGATTCGGAAATTTCGTTTGATTTTGTCACCATCCAAAAATACTCCGTGTACCAATCCAGTGGCCCGTCATAGTGGATGGTGTCGAGGGCGGCAACCGGAGCGCCTTCATAGATGATCTCATCGGGGCCCGGTTCCGGGTTGGTGCCGAAATAGACGGTGATCTCGTCGGCGTGCTCATCTACGCTCCATTGAAGCGGGCTGTCCACGGCCACATCCACCGTATCGGCGGCGGGAACCGGATCCTGAGCGGCAAACAGGCTGTTGACGGTGACGTCCGTTTCCAGCAGGAACGGCTCTGCGGCACCATTGGTGGTTACTTCGATCTCAACGCGATAGACACCTGTCGCCGTTGCTCCGCCCTCAAGTTGTAATGGTATCACGCCCACCGTTGCCGGTTCCACAGATCCGTTTTCCGAACCCGGAACCACCAGTCCGTCCGGCAGGCCAAATTCGTGCTCATCGGTGTAGGAAACGGACACATCCCAGTTCAGATCGGCATCACCGAGGTTGCCGACATAGAGATACATCGTCTCCTGTTCACCGGTTCGCGTAAACGCATTGTCCGTTGAGAGCTGTGCCATAGCGACCGGAGCCGGATCGGAGCCAACGATTGACGTTCGCAGAAGCCGTTCATTAAATCCTCCGCCTAACCAAAGTTCATCTCCCATACGGGCAATAGCATACGGGTTGCCCTCCAGGGCATATCCTGTCTGATGCGCCTGGCCGGTACCAATATCCATCCGGATACCCCGGTCCTCATCACTTGCCTGATTGGCATAATAGATGGTGTTGCCGGATTTATAGATATCCCGGATCCTGTTGCCCGGCGGTATCACCGCTTCGGGCGGATAAAACCAGGTATCCGTTTCGGGGTGGACGATCATCAAAGTGCTGGGGGAATCCCGCTGGATCAGCTGGCCGTCTTCATCCCATTGCCGGAAATTCAAAAAACCACCGGCAATATACAGAAGCTCACCGTCACGCATCATCGTTTCGTTGGAGCTGTTTGCCGAATTTCCCCGAAGCCGGCCGTTCAACAGGTACAACGCTCCCGACTCCAGGTTTTTCCGAAACAGGGTACCTGTCTCATTATCATTAGTATTAAAAATATTAACCGTGATGTAGAGATGCTCATCGTCGCTTTCAAGGGAGATGAAATTGCGGTCCCGCAGGGCCCACTCCTCCGGAAAATCGATCGGCGTCGATTCCCCGCTGGTGAGGTCAAGCTGCATCAGATTACGCTGATGATCCGCACGGTCGGGGATGGTGGAGAAATATCCGGCAATGTATAACTGGCCGTTAGTGATATGCAGATCGTTGACCATCGGAGTCCACATGGCGGTACCACCGGAGAGGTTCACCACCTCATGCCATTGGGAACCGTCCCAGCGTATAAGGCTGCGAGTAGCCTCCGTCAATCCGTCCTCGTTGATGCCATAAATGAAATTACCGCCGAAATAGATGTCGCCGGTGTCCGGATCCTCAATAATCGTATGAATCTGTGCAGCAGGAGAGCCGACACCCGCCCGGGAGATACCCCCCTGCAGCGGAACAAAATCCCGGGCTTCCGGATCGTAGGCAATGGCCAGCGAGGCATCGTAGGTTTTCGATCCCGCGTAGGCACGCCGAAAGTTACCTCCAACACCCAGATAGAGTAACCCATCCGCCATGGTCAAGGCCGATACCCGCCCCCCGTCAATGCCAAACCCAAGTTGATGAAAGGTTTCGCCATCCCAGCGGGTAATGTTTTCCATATCCAGCAGCGATGTTGTCGTGGTTCCGCGGTGAAAAGCATTGAATTCGCCGGCTATGAAGATATCGTCATCCGTTTTTATCCCAACCCGGGTCGGGCGGGAACCTGGTACCGTTCTGGACGATCTGTGCCAAGCACCGTTACCCAGAATACTGTTGCCTTCACTGTCCAGCTCATATTCCAGGTCGGTATCGTTAAAGACCGCTACTCCGCCTGTTGTAAAACTGCCCTGATTCTGGGTACCCAGAGTAACGACATTTCCAAATATATAGATGCGCTCCCCATCCACAAACATATGTCTCAGGGTGGCACGTCCCTGACTGCTTAAGGGATTTTTGCGTGTACTTAACGATGTGGTTTCGAAACCGTGCCAGGCTCCGTTTTCACGATACGCGAAACTGGTGGCGTGCATGGCGTTGTTTTCGTCGATATCCGACATATCGATCAGCTCCTCCTCGATCAGGTGGTCAAAACTGCCGCCGATATAGAGACGCCCCGAATCGGGATGACGCGTGATCGTTTGTACAATCCCGGTAGAAACATTGGTTACCGCCCCGGCGCGCCGCCAGGTGCCTCCGCCGACCATATGCCAGTTACCACCTGACCAGCGGACGATCCCACCGACCGGTGTATCGCGATAGCCATCAAACGATTCATATGCACTATCATAAATCCGGGCATTCCGGAAACCACCGCCGACATACAGACTGTTGGAAACCTCATCGTAATAGATCGTACCGACACAACCACCCCACAGGCCGGTGTACTCGTGATCCTCCGTGCCCACCGTGAACGGAACCCATTCGTTTCCATTCCAGGCCGCAATTCCATTGAACGATTCGCCCCCCGACTGAGAAAAACATCCGCCGGCGTAGAGTGTTCCGCCGTTGTTCATTTCAAGCGTGCCAACACCTCCTGATGTAAATCCCGCACCCATGGTACTCCATTGCCCGCTGTCGATATTATATCGGGCAATCCCCAGGGCATTGAAGGCCGTACCAGCCGTTGTCGTGATTTCGGTGAACGAGCCACCCACGTACAGGATGCTTTCATGGCGATATAATGCACTCACCTGGCCATTGAAATCACCGATATTCTGCCACTCCTCGCCGGTCCAGAGCGCAATATTTTCCGCTTCCAGGGCTCCCGCATGTTCAAACCTCCCGCCGACAAACAGCTCACCGTCCGGGCCTTCTGCCAACGCATCGATCCGGCCATCGGTTCCAAATCCAAAGTCCCCTTCCCATTCCTGGGAGTTGACGGAAACCGGTACTGCCGCCATGATTATAACTGTTATAAACCATGAAACCCACTGGTGGCATATGTTCATGTTACACTCCTTATATATATAATGATGGATGATGGGGGGAATATCAGAGAAAGGGATGGCGGCAGATATACGTTTCTGCTGTACACACCCGGTGTCAGGTCCAATACCATAAAACCGCACGCATATTGCGTCTGCACACTCTGCCCTGTTTTGTCATCTGTCATGTTCCATCCCACTTTCAGCTGATCTCTGTTATCAGGGATGGCGGCACCCGGCTGTTTGATTTATCGGTCATTTCGGGTGGGCACTTGTTCCCCCATGGTGCATCCGTGACTTTTAACCTGGTTTTAAAGTAGTAAAATAATATATCATTACGAATAAATTATGTATTAATAATATTATTATAGTATCACTATTCTTTACAGTATTTTTCCTTTAATTTATTGTTCATAAATTCTCTTTGAGAATGAAGGGCGGTAATCTTTGTACCTGGAGTATCAAGCTTCGACCCAGGCACTATGAGATGTGAGCCCTGGTTTGATTCATATTGGCGAATGCAAAATCACGATGATATTGGACATATGGGAGGGGACCAACACCTTTATCCCAGATCAAATCCTGTTGGGGACGTCCTTCAGCCAGATCGTCCAGATCGTATGGACCCGGGGGAGGACCAAACCGGGCATTTGCTTTGACAAAATCAATTTACAGATGAGCAAAATTCGTGTGTAATTTGCGCAATATTTTTTTGACATTCGCAGAGCAGGCACTTATAATGGCGAATGGCCATTAATAAATAATAAACGGGTATTCATTTTTAGATATGGGTAATCATCAGGACAGCGGAGACAGAAAGTTGCGAGTCATTTTCTTGTCGATTATAGCGGCAATCGGTGGTTTTTTATTCGGTTTTGACAGTGGAGTGATTAATGGAACGGTTGATGCACTTCAACAGGCTTTTGATTCCGATGCTGCAGGGACAGGATTCAATGTTGCCTCGATGCTTCTTGGCTGTGCAGCAGGAGCATTTTTTGCAGGCAATGTTACTGACAAATTCGGTCGGAAACCGGTTATGATTTTCACGGCCATTGCCTTTATCATAAGTGCTTACGGATCCGGTATAGCCGGGAGTTCCGGGGAATTTGTGATGTTTCGCATCCTGGGAGGACTGGCGGTTGGTGCTGCCAGCGTGATTACCCCGGCTTACATCGGAGAAATTTCCCCGGCCCGTTACAGGGGTGCGGTCATGTCCATTCAGCAACTGGCCATTGTTCTTGGATTATTCGTGGCATTTTTGAGCAATTATATTATTGCAGATTTGGCAGGCGCTTCTACGGAAATCCTTTGGTGGGGCTATGGTGCCTGGCAGTGGATGTTTTGGATGGAGATCATTCCAGCCTCTGTTTACCTTATTGCCTTGATGTTTATTCCGGAGTCACCAAGATATTTGGTAGCGGCCGGAAAGTATGAAAAGGCTTCCCAGGTATTGGCAAGCCTTTCATCGACACTGGATGTAAAAGCCAAAGTTGAAGAGATCAAGCAGACCGTCTTCGCAGAGCGCAAACCCAGAATGTCAGATATTATTTCGCGAAAAACCGGATGGCTCCACCCGATAGTCTTTGCCGGAATTGGCATTGCGATGCTGCAGCAATTCACCGGGATTAATGTTGTTTTTTATTATGGGGCGGTGCTGTGGCAGGCTGTTGGTTTTTCCGAAGCAGATGCACTTCTGACCAACGTAATCAATGGCTCGGTGTTTGTAATTTTTACTTTTGTAGCCATTGCCCTGGTGGATCGCGTAGGGAGAAAAATGCTGCTCATGATCGGCGGTCTCGGACAGGCATTTATGCTGGCATTTGTTGCGTTGATTTTCGGATTTGCGGCTGAGGGTGATGCCGGCACTCTTGAACTGACCGGTACGGAGGGTGTTCTTGCACTTATCGCGGCCAACGGTTTTGTTGCCTTTTTTGCATTCACATGGGGGCCAATTATGTGGGTAATGCTCGGTGAAATGTTTCCGAACAGGTTCCGTGGTGCAGCGCTGGCCGTTTGCGGTCTGGGACAATGGGGTGGGAACTTCCTGGTGACCATGACATTCCCGCTGCTTCTCAACTCCATTGGATTGGGATTTTCTTATGGCATTTATGCATTCTTCGGAATAGTGGCATTCCTGTTCGTCAAACAGTTCATAGTTGAAACCAAAGGCCGTACCCTGGAGGAGATCTCCAGTGATTATGACGAAAAGGTCTGACGTCAATTATTCTGGAACATTAAGCGCAGATTGTACTTATAGAAGAGTATTTTTAAAATGATGCATGTTGGGAAAGAAGAGTGATGAATGTTTCAACGCTCCTACCGCACCAGCGTCATCGTCCCGTGGCCCGTCCACTCCGGGGTATCTACACGATAGATGTACAACCCACTGGCCAGCCCCGATCCGTCCACCGGTATCGAATGATGACCCGCCGAAAGGCGGATGTTCTCACGGACCCTCCGCACCAACCGGCCATTGATATCATATATTGTCACCGACAGATGCGTCTCTTCCTGCAGCTGGAACTGGATGAATGTGGAATGGTTGAAGGGGTTGGGATAGTTGGGCAGTGTCCGGCTCTCCCGGATTTCATCCCCGTCATGTGACAGAATCGGATCGCCGGTGACATAGATATCCGCCACGCGCAATTTGGTCCGCTCCCCGCCTGCACCGGAATTTTCTCCGGTATAATAATATTTCCACCGCAGTTCAACCCGCGGTTTGTGATCGGCCGGTGACGGCAGCCGGATCCCCTCGAACCGTTTGCTGTGTCCCGCCTCATCATTGCGTTCGTACTCGACCGGATTCCCCTCCCCGTCAAGCACATCCAGGAACTCACCCTCACCGTCGATGCGATACTGCAGACGCAGGTGATAGACCCGCGAATTGGGCCGAACCGTACCACCGGTCCAGCTGACCCGGATGTTCCGCATCTCCCGGGTATCCAGCGCCAGCACCGCTGCCCCCAGTCGCCTCCCCGGAAACCCCGGATTCCCGTCCAGATTCGAGGTGTTGATAAACGCAAATCCATCCTCACCCAAACCGTTGATACGGGTCCGTGATGAGAGGTCATACTCACCGCCGGCCGTACCCGCCGCCGGTGACCGCAATCCCGGTTCGGCATCCCGCATATACTGGAAAATCATATTTTCGGGCCAGGTCCCCGGCTCCGCATCGGCATCCCACCGGTCAAACAGATAGTCCCCGTCGGCCAATACGTGCTTTTCGGGCAGACGTTCCTCCGGCGTTTCGTCCGGAACATACACCGCCTTCAGGGAAAAGTCGCCCGGAGGATCCACCACCACCGTGTCGGTACTCGATTCACCAATCCCGCCGGAAATCAGCGCGGCCGGTCCCACTCCCTGCGATTCCCAGTGCGAAAACCGGTAGCCGTCATACGGACGCGCCACCACCTGCAGCGGAACATCCCGGAAATAGCGCCCCTTCCACGGCCAGGGACTCTCAAGACGGGCCGACGGACCCTCAATGTCCTCGTCAATCAGCAGATTGTTCACCGCAACCCGCCCCTTATGCGTAGCGGAGACATCCACGGTCACCTGCACCATCCCGCTCAGGCCAAAATGTTTCATAATATGTTCCCGCGCGTATTTCGGCCGCATTTCGGCAAATTCGCGCAACCGCTCCACATTGTAGTGCCATCGCTCTTTGGATTCGATCTGACCCCAACGGCGGATATGCTCTTCGATCACCGGCTCGAAGTTTTCCTCGTAACGGTCGATCAGCGGGATCACATGGGCCGGATGAAAAATCGTATTCATATAGTCGGCCGAACGGGCAATAAACGCGTTCCGGAACGTCTCGTTTTTCAACATCTGACGAATAAGCCAGGTTGACCAGGCCGGGTTGGGCCATTCGTCGTGCTTGTCGTTGGTCATGTGGTTCATCATGTCGAAACTCTCCACCCGCCAGGGGTTCAGCAGTCCGAAAGCGGCATCGGTATCGATCATCAGCCACCGCCACCGCCCGTCATGGCCGGCCCGCGCATCCGGATCATACCCGGTGTCCAGCCGCCAATACTCGATGTTGTTACCCGGCCAGTCTACATTGCGGATAAACATCTGCGTGACCAGATAATCGAGGTAGTTATCCACATCCATCATGGTCGTGACCCGCTCATAGTGCTCCTCTCCGGCAACCCCGTGCTGCGCAATGTATCCCAGCATCGCCAGATAGTGTTCGTTACTGCCGACATCCACCTCCGCACTGTCGTTGAGCATCTGCACCCGCCCCGGATCCACCCCGTATGTGCGGGCCAGATAGTCCTCATCGTACCGCTCCCGGATGTTCTGGATGCCCCAGTACTCCCCGTTGATAAACACCACCGACGGACGGGACGCCTGCGTATCAAAATTGAGGCCGCTCACCAGCTCCTGCATAAACATATCGCGGAACATCGTCGACCGCACAAAAAAGTCCTGCCCCGAATTGCGCAGGATCAGCCGGTTGTAATCGCGGTACGGCAGTTCCGGGAAAATCGGATAATAGAACCGGTTGTCTCCGTATTCATTCCGCGCATAGAGGCGCAGCGATTTCTGTGTCAACGCCCGTGAACCGCCGCCGTGAACCCGGATGCCGATATCCTGCGCATGCACCCGATCTCCCCGCTCATCAAACAGCTCAAACGACGCCGGACGCTCCCATTCACGCCCACGCTGCCCGTAATTCCCGATCAGATGGCCGGGCAGGTCGTAAAAACTTTCATTCACCTCAAAATCGAGCTCATCAAGCCGGTTCCGGTACTCATGCACGATGCCCGGCACATAAATTCCGGTTTCGTAATCAAACAGATGCAGCGAATCGGTGACCAGCGAAACCACCGGCAGATGATACCGATCCCCGCCGCGATCATCCACAAAAAAGGAGTGGGTGACGGTCTGTGACGGTCGGCTGCCCGCACGGAATGCGCGCGCCCGGACCACCGTCCCCTTAAACACCTGTCCCTCAGGCATCTCCGGAAAAAATCCAATCTCCAGAACACCATCCGGCGGTGCCGTCTCGATCATCGACAGATTGTTCGGCTGCGATGTGCGGTCCTCCAGGCGGATCGGCCCTTCATAACGTGGGCTGCTGCGGTCGGGCTCCGACCCGTCTAGCGTGTACCGGATTTCCGCTCCGGCGGATGTGGTTGTCAGCTCAAGTTCCAGATCCTGCTGGTAAAATCCGCCCTGCTGCGAAAATTCAGGCGGATCGAGCAGCTCCTCAAAACCCGACGACCGGTTCGGGCTGCCGGGCGTCGGCTCATCAAAAAACTCCCAATGCCCGGATCCGTCCGGGTACCGTCCATAAGAGATGTCGGTCGGCATCGGCGTCGGCGGCATACGGTCGATCTCCCGCCCCTGCATGTCGGTGAGCATCAGTTCATCCCCCTCCTGACTCACCCGGAAATTGGCGTGGAGCGGGCCATCGGTACGCGTGCGGTTTTTGCCGGATGCGTAAACCAGCAGAAACTCCCCCGGAGCAATGGTCACATCCGGAAACACCCATTGCCAGGGCCGGTCGGGGTCGTCGGTCAGTCCAAACCAGGCGAGACGGACCGTTTCGGTTCCGGCATTGTAGAGCTCAATCCACGGAACCGTATCGCCGTCCTCATCCGCAATACCGCTACCGTTCGAAGCCAGTACTTCGTTGATCACCACCTGAGGCAGGTCCGCCCCGGTGTTGTATTCGGCACGGGATGTGCCGGAAGAGGCCGCAGCAACTCCGGCCGGGTACGGCATCAGAAGTGGAAGCAGCAGTGCAAACATCAAAAGGATCATCCCTGGAAGCCTGACATAGCGGTGCCCGGGCGTGCACATGGCCTGCCCGCAAAACCGGATGATATCATTACAAATGGGGATCATTGATACAGATAAATCACAGATTACAGGAGATCATAATAGATGGAGGTCATTGTTACAAGGAGATCATTGCCATATACTCGTACCGGCCTGCCCGACAGCCGGTCAAAACGTTCTTCCGAAGCTGACCCCCGGGACCATCCGGAACCCCCGGAAATCCAGGAAATCATGCAGGTCCAGGGCGCCGCGTTCTTTTAATTCGTTGAAAAATCCGGTGATTTCACTGTCAATGGTGACCATATAGTGCGGAGAAATTCCAATCCGGAACAGGTAGTTGTGCACCGAGACGCGGTATCCGATAATGCCGGTCACGGCCAGTCCTTTATACCGGTTGCCCAGTTCGACATCGTTGTATCCGATATCAAACGGCCCGCCGGAGAAATTCATCGAAAAGAAGGTCAGGCCGCCGCCGAGTTCGAGCTGGCTGAATCCGTCAAAAAGTGTATAACTGACGGTCGATGGAATGGTGTAAATATCAAAAAAAAGATCCTCTCCCCGGTCCTCATACCGGATCTGGTCGGAGTAGCCGATCCAGGATCCGCCGATGCGAAGGTGCAGGTTCCTGCGAACCGATCGTTCGTAGTTCAGACTGATGACGTTCATGCCATTGCCCAGGATCTCAGCATACAAGGCGTTTTTGCCCGTGCGTTCCAGGGGAACCAAATCCGGGTTTTGCGGATGGATGGAATCCGGATGTTCCGGATTTTTTTCATGGGACGGGTTTCGCGGAATACCGGCATGCTGTCCGTTCGCTTTTGTGGTATCCGGATGGGGTGAATCAGTCGAAACCGAATGCGGTTTGTCGGCCAAAACCGAAAGTGGTGTATCGGAGCCGGTTTTGAGGGTGCCTGATAACGGATTTCCACCGGATTGGGAATATTTTGTCGCGATAAATACGATATCAGCCGGCAAGTCGTTTTTCCGGTCAGCCGAATGTGCCAATGTGCCGCCATTGGCACCGGAATAAAAGAAGAGCAACAGAGCGGCAGGCAGATAACACAGTGCCTTAAAAAGGGGAATCATTTAGTCGGAAATCATGTTCATACCTCAGAAGTTGGAAATTACGCCAGATCTGATTAACGATCAAATTATTACATCAAAGAAGCAGGGAACCTGCATCACAAATTCAAGATACATCAACAGACATGATTAGAGTTGCGCATCATATTATGTGCCCGGAATGCGGGTGCGAAATGGGACGAATCAGAAGACGAATCTGGCACCGGGTAATCAGCCTGTTTATACCTATCGTACGTCTCGAATGTTGCGGTAAAAAATACATCATGTTGAAATCCAAACTGAGATTCTACGTCTGAGCTTTCCGATTCACGTCTTCTCATAGAGGCGGTCAAGTGTCTCTGTGATCTCCTTTTGGCGGGACGGCGGGAATCGCTCAAATCCTTGCAGGCAGACAAACCGGACTTCCTGCATCCGGATTCGCTTCAGCTTCCGGCGCAGGGTGAAACCAAAATCCATCTCACCGTTAATCATCAGCTGGTCGCCGGCATCGCGCAATACGGCCGAACCCTGCGCGATTTCAAGGTGGTGTGCCAGATA
>SLLW01000196.1 GCA_007133875.1 Balneolales bacterium
GAGTTGATATAAAACTGTTCATAAAACGGAACCGGCCCGCCGAACGCACCCACCACCTCATAGACAAATACCGACGAAGGCTCGTGGGTCGGATCGATGTCCAAATCGATTCCGCAAATATCGCGCATCCGTTTGGTATCGGTAAACGGCACTCCGGTCACACCAGCTCCGAACCGGCCCGGATTGATTCCCAGAATCATATGTCGCGGCTCCTTGTCGGAGTAGAATTTTCTGTAAAACCGTGCGGTGACTTCCCGGATCGTATCCGAGTGCTCCCCCCGGAAGGGGTTCATCACGGAGATGCCACCGGGCAACAGGGATGAATCAAGGCTGAGGTTGTCATTAAAGTCGAGAATCTCTTCGGCGATCGTCATAAGCGGAGGAAAGAATGTGTATTTACTGATGTGGTGGTGGTTAATATAACATACGGTTTCGGATGACGCGTATTTGGCGACACACTTCCGGTTTGTTGCCGGGCCAATATCAAATGGAGCCAATGTAAGAAGTTATCTGCTCCCGGGTTAGGGGAAAACCCGAATTATGATTAGTATACGAAGTGGCGGCGATCGGAATCCGGATTTCTAAACGGACATTTGTTCATGAGCAGAGTACATAGTTTACTGGCCCTGATTTTCAGCATCATTTTGGCACAGTCGGCGGGGCTGATCGGCTCATGGGCTACCCGTCCCAACATAGATACCTGGTACCGTGCTCTTGATAAACCCGGTTTTACTCCGCCTGACTGGGTGTTCCCGGTGGTCTGGCCGGCCCTCTATCTGCTGATGGCGGTGGCAGCGTGGCTGGTTTACCGCAACGCGTCCCGCGAACAACAATACTGGCAGCAACAGGATGTCTCGTATGAAAGCATGTTGCTCGGTAAGCGGCCGTCCCGCAAAATTGCCCTCGGGTTTTATGGCGTACATCTTCTTTTTAATGCGCTCTGGTCTTTTCTCTTTTTTTACTGGCAGATGCCGGGGGTGGCATTAATCGAGATTCTGGTACTTCTGACCCTGATTCTTATCACAACCCGGCTGTTCCACCGCATCCGTCCGCTTGCCGGCTATCTGATGATCCCCTATATCCTCTGGATCTGTTACGCCACGGTGTTGAATGCATCCATCTGGTGGCTGAATATGTGAGAGCAGGCGGACTTCCCGCCGGGGCAGTCCGTTATCCAAATTTCTGAATCAGATTCGTTTTTTCTTGCCGTTATGAAAGGGATTCTGTTATTTGAAGCGAAAAGTTGTGTGACCGGTGATCAGGCCGTGTACAGGCGGCCGGCATACAGAACCACGATACAACCCAATCGAGACATGAAATTTACCGTAAATCACATAAATCTCTGTGGAATGTCGTCCCCGTTGCCCACCGTTTCCCCGCTTTTGGTGGTCATGCTGTTGCTGTTGTTCGGAACCGGTACCATGACGGCAGAATCATCATCCGACGAGGATCGCTACACGCAGCAGCGTGAGTCGATGGTACAGCAGCAGATCGCCAACCGTGGAATCGAGGATCAGCTCACTTTGGATGCCATGCGCAGTGTGCCGAGGCACCTTTTTGTTCCTGAAAGCCAGCAGCGACGTGCCTATAATGACGGTCCGCTTCCCATCGGACACGGTCAGACCATCTCACAGCCCTACATTGTTGCCATGATGACCGAACTCATTGAGCCGCGATCCGATATGCGGGTCCTGGAAATCGGGACCGGATCCGGATACCAGGCTGCCGTTCTGGCCGAATTTACCGATGAGGTGTATACCATCGAAATTATCGGTGACCTGGCACAGTTTGGGGAAAATAACCTGCGTAATGCCGGATATGATTTTGTAAACGTCAAACATGCGGATGGCTATCACGGCTGGGAGGAGCACGCTCCGTTTGATGCGATTGTGGTTACCGCTGCCGCGGATCATATTCCGCCGCCACTGGTTGAGCAGTTGAAAGATGGCGGACGGATGATTATCCCGGTGGGTTCCCCGTTTCAGACCCAAAATCTGATGCTGGTTGAAAAAGATGGGGAGGATATCCAGACGCGCAATCTGCTTCCGGTCCGATTTGTGCCATTCACCCGAGAAGACGATTAACTCTTGATGAAGGATTTTTTTGCGCGCATTCCGCTCTCCATCGGCATCACCTCTCTGGCGCTGATTGCGTTTCAGCTGGTGATCATGCAGATTTTGTCGATCACACAGTGGCACCATTTCGCCTACATGGTGATCTCCATGGCGATGCTCGGTTTTGGCGCAGCGGGTACGTTTCTGGCACTGTTCCGGGAGTGGCTTAAAAAGCATGTTGTGACGGTGCTGCCGATCCTTTACGTGCTATGTGCCGTCTCCATGGCGGCAACCAGCTGGATGGTGGGTATTTTCGGGGATTTTGATGCCTTCCTGCTCTTTTTTGAGCGGGCGCAGATCGGGGTGATGGTGTTCTCGTATCTGGTCTACTGTCTGCCGTTTTTTTTTGGCGGACTGGCTATTACACTGGTATTTTATCATCAGGTAGAAGAGATCGGCCGGCTCTATTTTTTTAATCTGGGCGGATCCGCGTTTGGTGGTGTCGCGGCGATCGCGCTGTTTTGGATCATCCCGCTGCCCTACATTGCTTCGCTGCTTGCCCTATTGGTGCTTATTGCCGCCTGGCTGGTGAAGCCGCCGGATCGCCGTTTCGCTGTTGTCCTGGCCGCCGGCCTGCTGCTGCCCGTCGCAGGTTTCCTCTATCCGGTCACGCCGCAAACATCGGAGTACAAGGCGATATACGCATCCCTGCAATTGCCTGATGCCGAAGTGGTTCACGAGAGTTCGAGTCCGTTTGGCCTGTTGCAATCCGTCAGCGCTCCGGCACAACGGTTTGCACCCGCCCTCAGCCTTCAGTATCGTGGGGAACCACCGGTGAGGGATATTCTCTTCAACAACGGCGAATATTTCGGCACCATGCTGGGACGTTTTGACAGCGATGACCGGCATATCCTGGATTATACCACTCGCGGATTGCCGTATGCGGTCCGGAATCCGGAATCGATGCTGGTTTTAAAAGCCGGAACCGGAAACGACATATCTCACGGTTTGACGCATGGCCTTGACCGGATCGATGCCGTTGAGCCGCATCGTCAGGCAAATAACCTGCTGATGAACCGGCATCCGGAATGGATCGATTCGCTCTACCATCAGCCGGGTGTTACCGTTCACGGAAGCAGCGTGCGGACGTGGCTGGCGGGGCATCCCGGCCCGGAGGTGGATCTGGTTACGCTGCCGGTACTGGGAGCATTTGGCGGGACATCCGGGGTTCATGCATTGCAGGAGCAGAATCATCTGACCCTTGAAGCCTTTCATGAAATCTGGGACCGGCTGGGCGATACCGGGATGATTGCAGTTACGGTATGGACCGAACATCCCCCCCGGGCCCCGCTCAAACTTGCGGCCACATGGCGGCAGTTGCTGGACGACCACGGGATCACTCATCCGCAGGAACACATAATGGCGGTACGCAGCTGGGGCACCATTACGTTTTTGCTGAGCCGCACACCCTTTACCGGATCCGAGCGCGAGGCGGC
>SLLW01000170.1 GCA_007133875.1 Balneolales bacterium
AAATAACTTGCTCTCACGCTGGAAGATTTTCGACAATCTGAGGCGTTCCACCTTTCCGTTATCCCTGATCCTTTTTTTTGTTACCGGGTGGTTCTGGCTGCCGGGATCTCCGGCCATTTGGACTTTTGCCGGGCTTGCCATACTCGCCTTTCCCATTTATATCTCATTCTCCGGTGATATCCTGAGCCGTCCGGCAAAAATGAGATGGAAAATATACCTGGAGCAGGTCCGGGCCAACCTGCGGATTAACTCGCTTCAGGTGGTGTCGACGCTGATCATTTTTCCACATCAGGCCCTCATCCAGACCGATGCCATATGCAGAGTCATTTGGAGACTTACGGTATCGAAAAAAGGACTGCTGAACTGGATTACAGCTTCTGAAGCAGAAAAATCTACCCCAAATTCGCTTCCATTCTATTTAAGAATGACGATGATTTCCCCGGCACTGGGTTTCGCCATTCTGCTCCTCGCTGTTTCCCACTCCCCGTTGACCTGGCAGGTTGTGGTGCCTTTTGTCATCATTTGGATTGGAGCACCGGTATATATCTGGTTTCTGAGTCAGCCTATCAGGCCAAAGGCCGTGTTTTTTACGGAAAACGAACAGAAGAAGCTGCAGTCCTACGCACGCAGAACATGGTTCTATTTCGAGACATTTGTGAATAAAGAGCACTCCTGGCTTCCGCCGGATAACTACCAGGTAGATCCCCCCATTCGTCAGGCCGCACGAACATCTCCGACAAATATTGGCCTGGCACTCGTATCGACCGTAGTCGCCTTTAACAGGGGATATATTACCATGAGGGAACTGTTTGACCGGACAGAACGGACATTGTCTACCATGAACGATTTGGAGACTTACAAAGGTCACTACTACAACTGGTACGGAACCGAGCTCGGTGAGACCATGCATCCCAGATATGTTTCGACGGTGGATTCCGGAAACCTGGCTGCCGGGCTGATGGTGATGAAAGAGGCCGTAAAACAGGTTGTAAATGTGAACAGAAAGCGGACGTCTGCCTGGGAGGGGTTGCAGGATACCCTGCGAACGATCGAAGAGATCTCCGGGGAATTCCGGAATGCCGGCCTTCTGACCAGCGATAACCTGAAACATATTACAGCCATATCAAAGTCAATGCGGCAGCAGGCAGATGAGGTCTGTCCGGAAACGGTTTCCGATCATCTATCGCTGCTGCATTCGCTTAAGCCGGAAGCCCGGCAACTGAGCATGATTGATCTTCAGCCGGTAAAAGAGTTGCTGCCCGACGGAGAGTTTGAGGTACTCTATCTATGGCTGGGGTGTCCGCTCAGACACCTGGAGGCTTTTGAAGCGGAGTGGGAATTGTTTGATGGGGTTGATGGCGCCCGGCCAGGTTTCCAAACCCTGAATGAGCTGTCGGAGCTGGCCGGTGCATCGGATAACGGTGAGGCGGCAGTCCGGTTCATCGGGCAGCTGAAGGCACAGTCCGATCACATTGTTTCAATTTCGGAACGGTTCGTCCGTGATATGGACTTCTCCTTTCTCTATAATGACAAGCGCAAGCTTTTTCATATCGGGTACAATACCGAAACCGCGCAACTGGATGCTTCGACGTATGACCTGCTTGCCAGTGAAGCACGTATTGCATCGTACATTGCCATCGCCAAAGGAGATATCTCCGCGGATCACTGGTTCCGCCTTGGCAGAAGGCTTACCACGCTCAAACGCAATGAGATACTGGTCTCCTGGGGCGGTACGATGTTTGAATATCTGATGCCGCTTCTGTTCATGCGATCATTTCCGAATACTCTGCTTTTTAACACGTATGAAAGTGTTATCGGATGGCAGAGAGCGTACGGACAAAAAAGGGGGTTTCCCTGGGGATCATCAGAAAGCGCATACAATTTTCTGAATCTGGATATGCATTACCAGTATCGTACATTCGGGGTTCCGGGGCTGGGCCTGAAACGGGGCCTGGCTGAGGATTATGTGGTGGCGCCCTATGCATCCATGTTGTCCCTGATGATCCAGCCGAAGGAGTCTCTCATGAATCTTGAAAACATCGCTGCATCCGGCGGCATCGGTTCTATGGGGTTTTATGATGCTATTGACTATACGCCTTCGCGGCTGAAAGCGGAGGAAACGCACAAAGTGGTGAAGACCTATATGGCGCATCATCACGGAATGACCCTGCTGGCCATCGAAAATGTATTAAACGACTGGAGTATAAACCACTATTTTCATTCCGACCCGCAGATCCGGGGATGTGATCTGCTGCTTCAGGAAAAAATACCACGGGGAGTACTGATCAAGGAGCCGCATCCGATTGAGGTTGAGCTCGAACCCGGGGATCAGATCAAACTGGAGTATCTCGTCGAACATGCGGGCATAAGTGATCTCGACCACTCTCCGCCGCGACTGCACCTGCTTTCGAACGGCAGTTACGCCACATATATAACACACGCCGGAACAGGATTGTCCCGCTATAACGACCGTGCGCTTACGGCATGGGAACCAGACCCGGTGACAGATCCCATGGGCCTTTTCTTCTATATCAAGGATGTGAATAGCGGAGAGTACTGGTCGGCCGGACATCAGCCTGTAAAAAAACGGCCGGACCGGTACGACAGCTGGTTCCACAATGGAAAATATGTATGTTCACGGGTGGACGAATGGATTGAAACGACCACCGAAGTGTGCGTATCCTCAGAGTATCCGGTGGAGCTGCGAAAAATTACACTTACCAACTACTCGGCGTTGGAACGACACCTGGAGGTTACCAGTTATGCCGAAATTGTCTTGAACCGTCTGGAAGACCATCAGATGCATCCGGCCTTTTCCCGACTCTTTCTGCAGACCGATTATGTGGAAGAACATCATGGCATTATCGCGAAACGCAGGCCAAGGGGGCACCATGAGGGCGAGCAGTGGATCATTCACGCCGTAACCGGACATGAACTGGAGAACCTCACCCGGCCGCTGCAGTTTGAGACCGAACGATCAAAATTTGTCGGCAGGGGACGATCGTTGCAGAATCCGGCCGCAATGGATGATGGACAGGATCTCTCGGGATCCATCGGAAATGTGTCGGATCCGGTCTTCAGTCTCCGGAGAGGGATAAAACTGATGCCGGGTGAGAAGGTGCAGCTGGTGTTCGGTATCGGCTGGGCTGATAACCGTGAAACAGCGGTTCACCTTGCGGATATGATCGATAACCCGCATGCCGCTGACCGGGAATTTGATCTGGCATTGATCTACAGCGGCGTGGAGCTGGAACATATCGGGGTGAGTGCCCGACAGGCCCACTATTTTCAGAAATTGGCGTCCTATATGATCTACCCGAATGCGGCCTTCCGCGGTCCGGAATCCATACTGCGGAAGAACCGGAAGAATCAATCCGGACTTTGGGCTTATGGAATATCGGGAGATCTGCCAGTTCTGGTGTACCGGATTGCGGACAGCGAACAGCTGAAAACAGTGCGGATCTTGCTAAAGGCTCATACGTTCTGGAAGATGAAGGGATTGCCGGTAGACCTGCTTATCCTC
>SLLW01000295.1 GCA_007133875.1 Balneolales bacterium
AGGGTATTGAAGATGAAGCCCATCATCATGGACAACACAAACAGGCTGGCAAGGATGAGAATCAGTGACAGGGCTATTAAACGGTTGATGATAAACCGTCTAAAACTGCTGTCCTCGTCTTTGACGGTCACATTCCAGATGTTGTTAAGCGAAGTTTTCAACTGGGTGATGATGGTGGTTGCCATAAACAGTATAAAGCCCAGACTGATGACCGTAGCAATGATTCCTGACCGTGGTTCGTAGGCATCAAGGACAAAATTTTGCAGGGTTCGTGCGAGGTCGGCTCCCATGAGCTGCGACATGTATTCCTCAAGCTGACCGGTAGTTGCCGATTCGCCAAAGACGAAACCGACGACGGCTACGAGGATAATCAGCAGGGGCGCAATGGAAAAAATGGTATAAAATGCCAATGCCGCTCCATAGGTAGGAATGTTGTCATCCATCCAGTCACGCAGTGTTTGCCGGATGACAATATAGACCTCCGAAAGGATATGCCTGGTTCGTTTGAAAACATGATCTCTCATAATACCGAAATTATCGCTTTGGTTTCCCGTGCCGCCTGCGCTATTTCTGCCATGGTATTGTATCCGTGTGTGGCAAACCGCAGCTTTCTGTCACGGACCGAGAGGAATATCCCCCGGTCCCGAAACGTGGTTTCCAGGTCGGAAAAATCATGTACAGCGGTGTTTTCCTCTGAGGGGTGTCCGGTTGTTTCATTGCCGCTTGTTCGTTCTGCTGTCGCATCATCACTATTGAGATCAACGGATGACGCACCCTCACCATTCCCGGCATCCGGTAACCTGAATGTAATGATACCGGACTGATGCACCTCGTCAGCGGTGGTGAATGTCTGCATCCCGAACGCCTCCAGTTCGTGACGAAGTTTCCGGTTGCAGGCCAGTACGTGCGCATACATTCGTTCGATGCCGGTTTCCAGCAACAGTCCGATCGACGCGTTGAGGCCATACACCCCGGGGATATTGACAACACCGCCCTCCAATCGCTGCGCTTCGGCGCGAAGCGGCTGATCGTAGTTGAAAAGATCCCACGGTTCCTCGACGGAGAGCCATCCGGGATCGGGGGTTTTCAGTGCGCGGTTGAGCCGTTCCGAGAGATAAAGAAATCCGATGCCGGTGGGTGCCATCAGCCATTTCAGGCCACCGGTGGCGAACGCGTCGACCCCCCATTGTTGCACATCCACCGGAACGATGCCCGCCGCCTGAATTCCGTCGACCACAAACCAGATCTCATGCTTACGGCAAAGCGCGCCGATCGCTTCCATGTCCGCCCGGTATCCGCTGAGAAACTGTACGGCGCTGATGGCGATCATTTTCGTTTTTGGTGTGATAGCGGCCTCGATCCGGACGACCGGCACCGTGCCGTCATCAGCATCAACAAAAACACACCGTACGCCCTGTGACTCCAGTTTCTTGTACGGGTAGATGTTGGATGGGAACTCGATGGTGTTGAGAATGACCTCGTCGCCGGCCTGCCAGTCGAGCCCGGAGGTGACCCGGTTGAGTCCTTCCGAGGTGTTGCCGATGAAGGCGATTTGCCGCGTGTCGCCGGCGTTGATCAGTTCGCAGATTCGTTCACGGCATTGTTCGATGATTTTGATGTCTTTGGCAAATGGCATCATCATGCCGTTGTGGCGCTCTCCGAGGTGATCGTTGATCGCTTCTACGGTTACACGTGCCAGGGGTGACTGCGCCGCGTGGTTGAAATAGCAGATCCCGCGTTCCGTGTGTGGAAACTGATCCCGGAATCGACGGAGTTTTTCATCGGTGATGACATCGCTGCTCATGACGGATCGTTTTTGCTGGGATGATGTAACTGTTTGTGCTCCCGGCAATATAACTTATGGCCGTGAAATACTCATCACACAGATGCTGCCGCTTTTGTCATCGGAAAATGCAATCCGGCGGCCGTCGGGTGACACGGTTGGATGCAGGGCGATCAGGTCGGTGTGCCCGGTCAGCAGCGTACGTTCCCCATCCTTGACGCGAATCGTGTAGAGATCGGATGCGGTGATGTAATGGCCGTCGTCGCTGGATACGGAGACGATGAGGTGGTTGCTGTCCGGCGTCCAGACCGGCTGTTCGCCCGGTCCCAGGTGTCGGTATTCCTGTTCCGGGAGAACGTCATCATACGGCGTTTTCCGGTGTTCACCCGGACCCGGATGTTGATGTTCCCCGGGGGATGATCCCTGCTGATCTGCCATCATCACAAACACGCCTTCTCCCATCAGCTGGAAAGCAATTTTTGTGCTGTCGGGGGAGTACGTCGCGTTGAGTGCAATCCGGTCACCGAAATCTCGTGGCAGTGCAGCGGGTTTTGCGGGCGGATCGACGGGTTCTTTCGAGAAATCCATCAGGTAGGTTTTGTTTCCGGTTTCGATATCGTATGCCACGATGGCGAAATAGCGTTCCGGTCCGTCAAAATGGGCTATTCGTGCGGTGATGGTCTTGTCGTCCGGAGCCCATTGGAACTGATAACCGGCAGATTCGGCGCCGGTGATCTGTCTGAGGTCCGATCCGTCGGGGTTGACGATCCAGATGCCCCGGTACTGGCCGGAGGTGAACGCGATTCGGGATCCTCCGGGTGACCAGACGGGGCTCATGAACATGAGGTCGTCATCCGATGCTACCTCAGACACTTCACCATTGGCAGCAAACGTATCGATTGATTTCGTATCCGACTCCGAGCAGGAGGCGGGTATCATCAGGAAAACGCACAAATGGGTCAGCAAGAATCGTGTCATGATCGATATATCGGAAGGAGGTGACGACGCAAAAGGGCTATAGAGCAAAATACTGAAAATTGAGGTGGATTGAACCCTGTGTATGGTGTTGCCATTAACTACCCCATGCCCACCGGTTCGCACAAAGCTCGAGTCGGCACAACCAAACTGACTTGGGGGGGGGCTCCCTTCACCAACTTACCTTTGCCCATAAACCATCTGACTACTTCCTGCCAACTCCAAAGCATCGTATATACCCATATACTTTTACGAAGCTAACAAGCTGCAAATATTGTTGACTATTGTGAACGGTATTTCAACGCATGCCCAAGCGTTTCTGACCGGTGCGCTGCAAATGTCCGGCAGTTCATCAGGCTGATAGTGAATTTATTGAAAGTTTTATTAGATTGACATGGCTTGGTCCGGCCGGGCCCGCGGTGCCCCGTTCAAAGCATCAAACGGAATGCTGTTCGCACCATCAACCACCCTGAATCCGACATATGACGCAGGATAAACCGACCTATCGCAATCCCTGGGCGTGGATCCCGACGCTCTATTTCACCCAGGGAGTGCCCTATGTTATTGTCATGTTCGTGACGGTGGTGATGTACAATCGCCTGGGTGTATCAAACACCGAAATCGCGTTGTACACCAGCTGGCTTTATCTGCCGTGGGTGATCAAGCCGCTCTGGAGTCCGCTGGTGGATCTGCTGAAAACCAAACGGTGGTGGATCATCGTCATGCAGCTGGTCATCGGCGCGGGCATGGCGGGGGTGGCGCTGA
>SLLW01000219.1 GCA_007133875.1 Balneolales bacterium
AAAATAATTACGTAATACCTAAATATCTGTAATCATGTCAATGACTTTAACGGAAAAAATCCTGGCCAAAGCATCAGGCCGGACTCATGTCGATGCCGGAGAAACCGTATGGGTAAATGTGGACGTCCTCCTGACCCACGACGTCTGCGGTCCACCCACCATCGGGATCTTCAAGCGGGAATTTGGTGAGGATGCCCGCGTATGGGATAAAGATAAGATTGTCATCATCCCCGACCATTACATCTTCACCAACGACAAGTACGCCAACCGCAATATCGACATCCTGCGCGCTTTTGCCGCGGATCAGGATCTTCCCCACTATTATGATGTAGGAACCGACCGCTACAAGGGTGTGTGCCATACCGCCATGCCGGAAGAGGGGTTCACCCGTCCGGGTGATGTGCTTTTCGGGACCGACTCCCATACCTGCACCGCCGGGGCATTCGGCCAGTTTGCTACCGGTATCGGAAACACCGACGCCGGATTCATCATGGGAGCCGGAAAACTGTGGGTCAAAGTTCCGGAGACGATGAAGTTCATTTTTGAGGGGGAAATCCCGCCGTATATCATGGCCAAGGATTTGATCCTTCAGATTATTGGTGATATCGGCGTTGATGGCGGTACCTACCGCGCGATGGAGTTCGCCGGTGACGGTGTCATGAACATGGACATGGAAGGACGCATGACCCTCACCAACATGGTCATTGAAGGCGGCGGTAAAAACGGAGTGGTCGAGCCCGACGAAAAAACCTTCGACTATGTCCGCAAGCGCACCGATTACGACTTTACTCCGATGTATAACGATCCGGATGCGAAATATCACAGCGTGCGGACCTACAAAAGCTCCGATCTCCAGCCCATGGTCGCCAAACCGCACTCGCCGGACAACAAAGCGACGGTAATGGAGGTCCGGAACACACCGCTCACCCGTGCTTACATCGGATCCTGCACCGGCGGCAAGCTCTCCGACTTTGAAGCAGCCGCCAAGATCATCAAAGGCCACGAAGTTGGCGTGGAGACATATGTTGTCCCCGCCACCACAAAAGTGCGGGAAGACCTCAGGACCACCTATTACGATGGCGAGACCCTCTGGGACATCTTTGAAAACGCCGGTGCCCGCATGGGCGAGGCATCCTGTGCTGCCTGTCTTGGCGGACCTTCCGATACCTTCGGACGCATGCAGGGCGAAGAGGTCTGTATTTCGACCACCAACCGGAACTTCCCCGGGCGGATGGGTTCGAAGAAAGCGCAGGTCTATCTGGCCTCCCCCTATACGGTGGCGGCATCGGCGATCACCGGAAAAATCACCGATCCGCGTGAGTACCTGCCGGTTGAATCGGCGGTAGCCGGGTCGTAAGTCATGGGTTTTGAGTACGTGGTAGTGCATTGTGAACTTTAAAACAGATCACATCCCACATCACAATACCCGGTACCATTTTGAAATAACTGATATATACGTTAAAATAAATTCGCAATGAGCAAAATAATCAAAGGCAAGGCATTTGTCGTGGGCAACGACATTGACACCGATCAGATCATTCCAGCCGAACACCTTGTCTACAGTCTGGAAGATCCCGAAGAAAAACAATTTTATGGCCGGTATGCCCTCTCAGGTGTGCCGGAAGCCCAATCAGGACTTCCCAAAGGCGGAATTCCATTCACCGAACCGGATAAATTCGAATCCGAATTCAAAATCATCATCGGCGGAAAAAACTTTGGCTGCGGCTCATCACGTGAGCACGCCCCGTTCGCCCTCCAAGTTGCCGGAGCTGAAGCGGTCGTTGCTACCGGATACGCCCGGATTTTTTTCCGGAATGCCGTTGACGGCGGATTCATCATTCCCTACGAAAGCCATGACGACCTCGTTCAGCAAATCTCCACTGGCGATGATCTGGAAATTGACGGGGAGCTGAACATCATCAAAAATCATACAACCGGCAAAAGCTATCCGCTGAAAAAGCTGGGAGATGTCGTGGATATCGTCGATGCCGGCGGAATTTTCAAATATGCTGCAAAACACGGCATGATTTGACCTCAACCGGCCTGCCGTAAAACGGTTACAACCGGACAAATACAAGTAATTATGGAATTCTTTTTATGAGCAAGAAAATCGTGCTGCTTCCCGGAGACGGAATCGGAGTGGAAGTAGTCAGAGAAGCAGAAAAAATTATTTCATTCATTTCGGAGCAGTATGGAGTGGAAATCACCACCGAAACCCATCTCGTCGGTGGTGCCAGCCTCGATGCCCATGATATCCCGGTGAAAGATGAGGTGATTGAAGCGTGTAAAAAAGCAGATGCCGTTTTGCTGGGCGCTGTTGGCGGTCCCAAATGGGACGATTACCCACCCGAAAAACGGCCGGAAAAAGCGCTGCTCAGGTTGCGAAAAGAGCTTGGCTTGTACAACAATCTGCGTCCGGTCATGGTTTTTTCTTCCCTGAAAGATGCCTCCCCCCTGCGGCCGGAAGTGGTCGACGGCGTTGACCTGCTGGTCGTTCGTGAACTTACGGGCGGACTCTATTTCGGTCAGCCCAAAGGTATCTCGGAAGAAAACGGCGAGGAGGTCGGAGTCGACACCATGCGCTATACGGTCTCGGAAATCGAGCGGATTACCATCGCGGCTTTCGAAGCAGCACAAAAGCGCCGGAAAAAAGTGACCTCGGTCGACAAGGCAAACATCCTGGCCAGCTCACAGCTTTGGCGCAAGACCGTCAACCGAATCGCGAAAGAGTATCCCGACGTGGAACTGGAGCACATGCTGGTCGACAACTGTGCGATGCAGCTTCTCCGGAATCCGGGTCAGTTTGATGTGATTCTGACCGAAAATATGTTCGGTGATATCCTGAGTGACGAAGCAGCCATGCTGACCGGCTCCATCGGGATGCTCCCCTCGGCCAGCCTTGGCGACGGAACCGGGATGTACGAACCGGTCCACGGATCCGCACCCGATATTGCCGGAAAAGATATTGCGAACCCGCTTGCAACCCTTGCATCCGTGGCATTGATGTTTCGATACTCACTGAATCACGAAAAGGCGGCAACAGCCATCGAATCGGCAATCAGCAAGGTGCTCAATGCCGGATTCAATTGTAAGGATATGAGCAGGCATGCGCGTCAGGTCCTCTCAACAAGTGAAATGGGTGACAAGATACTGGCAACCATGAAAGCGTCGTCGTAATTTCCGGGCACTGAAAAGGCACCCGTAAATGTATGGCAATTTGGCAAACAGAGTTACCAACATGGCAACACGCTGCTCCTGGTGAATGGTACCCGGCCAAGTAGAAAAAACATCAGTTGATTCATCGTGAAAATCATTTTATAAAACGGATTATGCTAAACGGAAAAAATATTACTGTCATTGGTGCCGGAAAGATGGGTGAAACCCTCGTTACCCGGCTTCTGTCAACAGGTACGTTGAAGAAAGAACAGATATTTGTATCAGACAGGCATCCCGGCCGGATTTCTTACTTCAAAGAGAACCTCGGTGTTTCCGGATCGACCGACAATGCCGAAGCGGTTAAAA
>SLLW01000325.1 GCA_007133875.1 Balneolales bacterium
AACGTGAGTTCAAGTACGCGCAACGCCAATAAACGCAAAACGGTCCTGATAGTGACCTACTACTGGCCGCCGAGCGGAGGTGCCGGGGTGCAGCGGTTTCTCAAATTTGTTAAATACTTCCCGGAGCACGGGATTGATCCGGTGGTACTGACCTGTGCCAACCCGACATATCCCATACTGGACCATACCCTGGCCGATGATATACCGGAGCATGTTCCCGTTTTTAAAGCACGCACACTGGAGCCTTTTTCCCTCTACGGCCGATTTTCCGGCTCTTCACCGGAAGCAGCAGCCAACCCCACAACCATTCTCGGGGCCCGCGAGCTGAATCCGCAGCAACGTCTGGCCCGATGGCTGCGTGCGAACCTGTTTGTCCCGGATGCCCGGGTGGGATGGGTCCCATTTGCCCGATCCAAAGCACAGGCCATCATAAAAGAGCACAACATCGATACGGTTGTCACCACCGGGCCGCCCCACTCCACCCATTTTATCGGGAAGTGGCTGAAACGAAAAACCGGAATTCGCTGGATCGCCGATTTCCGGGATCCCTGGACCGATATTCACTACAACCGAGCCCTGCCCCGTACCGCGTTTACACGGAGGCGCGACGAAAAGATGGAAATTTCGGTATTGAATGATGCCGATGATGTGACCGTAACGGCACCCGGTACGGCCCGGTATTTCGAACGTAAAGTTTCCCGGACGTATCACACCATTCCCAACGGGTTTGACCCGGATGATTTTGCGCAGCCTGAAGAAAAAACCGACTCGAAATCTGAATCAAAATCAGGATCAGGATCAAAATCAAAATCAGGATCGCATGCAGATGCAGATATCCAACAGGACACCCGGCCCCTGCTCATCCGGCATGTCGGCAGCATCACAGAAACATCCGTGCCGGATGGTTTACTTCGGGTATTGCGCCAATTTCCCGAAAATGCAGTACGGATGGAGTTTATCGGTACTGTTCATAGCGGAGTTCAGAAGCTGGCAGATGAGTTAAAGCTGCATGACCGTGTCCATATCCGTCCCTATGTTCCGCATAAAAACGCTACCATGCTGATGCAGCAGGCCGGGCTCAATGTGGTTGTAGTCCATCGGTCCGAAGACAGCCGCATCCTCATTCCCGGAAAGCTTTATGACTACCTGAATGCGGGCAAACCTGTCCTGGTTATTGGTCCGCCGGATGGAAATACAGCCTCGATTGTCAAAAACTGTGGGGTCGGCAGGGCATTTGATTATGATGATGAAGCCGGTATCAATGAGTGGATACGTGACATTCTTAACGGGATACCCGTAATAACTCCTGACCCCAACCAGATCACCCGGTATGCACGGACGAATCTCGCAAAACGATATGCTGAGTTGATACATGGAAATATTATTACAGATAGTGATACCTTTTAGAGGTATTCATGTGCTTCAGATCTTATAGTGTATGTCCGATTTCAAATATCATATCGCTTTTATTGTACTACTACCTGGCTTGATTTTTACCAAGAGCGCTTTTGCTGATGACATAAGTGATTCTCCCCCGCTTTTCCTGAATGAGATTATGGCATCCAACGCCTTAACTATTACCGATGAGGATGGGGACTATTCGGACTGGATCGAGATCTACTACGATGGCGATGAGCCGATTTCACTGCGGTGGTTTGGCCTCAGTGATGATCCGGAAGATCGATTCCAATGGCTGTTTCCCGATACAACAATACATCCCGGTGAGTTTCTGTTGATCTGGGCATCCGGAAAGGATCGCAGTGTTGCCGGGGAACCGCTTCACACAAATTTCCGAATCAACAAATCCGGTGAACCTGTTTTTCTGTCTCATCCCATAACCGGCCTGCTCGATCAGATCGAAGCCCGATATATACCCACCGATATCTCTGTCGGCAGGGTACCGGACGGGTATGGTGAGTGGTTTTATTTCAACGATCCCACACCAATGGAACCCAATATTTCGGAACCGTATACCGGAATTACCGGTGAGGTTGCCTTCTCCCATGAAGCAGGGTTTTATGACGACGATTTCCCCCTTTCGATAATCCCACCCGGAGAAAATGCGACCATATATTACACAACTGACGGCTCTGAACCTACCCGGGAGTCACCTGTTTATACAGAGCCACTTCCTGTTTACGACCGTTCTGATGAACCCAATGTCTTCTCCACCATACGCACAAGCCATCGCACATTCGATTGGCGCCAATGGTATGAACCTTCCGAACCGGTTGCAAAATCCACTATCATACGTACAAAAACCGTAAGTGACAGCCGGCTTCCGGTTTATGACAAACGAACCTACTTCGTGATGGACGAAGGAGCGAACCGGTATACCATTCCGGTGGTCTCAATCGCTACCGACAGTACGAACCTGTTCGACTACCATACCGGTATTTACATACCCGGTGTTTATTATTCGGGTGGCGGTACGGGTAATGAATTTCAGCGCGGTCGGGAATGGGAACGAGAGGCGACCTTGGAGTTCTTCGATGAATCCGGAGAGCGCGTACTTCATCAGAACATCGGAATCCGGATTCATGGTGGATTTTCCAGACAACTTGCTCAGAAGAGCCTGCGCCTATATGCCCGAAACGAATATGGTGACAACCGGTTCCGTTATCCCTTTTTTCCGGATGAAAACGACAGTGTCTTTAACCGGCTCCTCCTTCGCAATTCGGGGAATACCTGGGGAGAAGATATGTTCATGGATGCCGCTGCTCAGTCGCTGATTCGCCACTTTAATGTAGATACCCAGGCTTACCTTCCCACCGTACTTTTCCTCAATGGTGAGTTTTGGGGTATCCATAACATCCGCGAACGGTATGACAAACACTATCTGGAAAGAGAGTATGGAATTGATCCGGAGAACATCGATCTGCTTACCAGGCGCAACGAAGTAAAGGAAGGCGATACCCTGCACTACAGCAACATGCTTGATTTTATATATGAATCTGACCTGAGTGATGATGAGGCAATGGCCGAAGTCGCTACCATGATTGACCTGGACAATCTGCTCGACTACTATAGTGCTCAAGTTTACTATGGCAACAATGACTGGCCCCATAACAATATTGATTTCTGGAGATCTCGCGTACCCTTTGACCCGGACGCTCCAAAGGGGCAGGACGGACGCTGGCGTTGGCTGCTATTTGATGTCGATCGTTCACTGGGACATGAAACCGGGCCGGAATTCAATATGATCACCTGGATCACACAACCGGAAATCAACGGACAGAAATGGCCCAATAAAACCTTTTTAAACTTGCTTGAAAACGATCAGTTCAAACGGGATTTCATCAACCGGGTGGCCGATCACCTCAATACAACATTTCAACCCGAACGGGTAAAGCAAATCATTGACAGTCTTCAAACGCCAGTTGCAACCGTTATCGGCGAACATATCGATCGATGGAGCCTTCCTGAAAGTGTCACCCAGTGGGAAGGATTCGTGCAGAATATGTTTCGATTTGCCGATGAAAGGCCCGATTACATACGCGAGCATATTAA
>SLLW01000271.1 GCA_007133875.1 Balneolales bacterium
CCAGGTGAGATGCTTGAAAAATGTGGTGCTCATTACTGCGAAAATTCCGTTAATAGACTTCGTAAATTTCTTTGTTATTCCTTCGCGACTGAATCATTGCAATAATCGATGTGATTCCATAGAGTAACAGGAACGCTGCAACAATAATCGATATGATATCAGGAAATGCAATCAGCAATACCGCTGCCAACAGCGGGAATAGCGCAAACCCTGTCAGGCCGCCACTCAACAACGAACCAATACCAATGACCAACAAAAAGAAGGCAAAGAAGTACGGTATAAACGCAGGAAACGCGAAAATAAACATACCGGTGACAACAGAAGCGGCAATCATCAGTGAGGGGGCACGAAATATCAGAAACAGCAGTCCGGTAGCAATCAGGTAACTCCCGAGAATGTAATAGAGTGCATCCGGCCACATCATCACCAGCACTCCGGTCAGAATAGCAAGTAATGCGTGAAAAACCCGCCGTTTACCCGGGTTACTCTGCATAATAAATTGAACATGTGTGGCCATAGATATCACTGATAATGGTTAATTTCGTGAGCCTGCAAAATACAAAGAACCGGATGTTAATAGAAATAGCTGATCATCAATGATTGCCAGATCTTGAATGGATTCCCCGGGATGTTCCAAAGCCCAGTTCCCGAGGTGTTCACCATACAAATTAAACTCGTGAATCACCCTTCCGGAAATCACCCAGATCCGACGGTCAATTACACGGACCCGGCTCAGATCCGGAAATGTCCCGATCGTTGCCAGTTCGTGCCCGTTTTCGGTGAGGACATACACCCGCCCTGAACCGCTGTCTGACACAAACAGAGACTCTTCGGCATAAACAAGTGCCGTGGGGCGCTCAATTTCATCCACCATGATATGCTGCAAATAACTGCCGTTTGCATTGAAATGATAAATTCTTTTCTGATTTGTATCCAGTATGTAAATCTCTCCGATGGAGTTGGTAGTAACATCCGACGGTTCGAACGATCCATTGCCGGTTACCCAGTTCGGCACGGCAAGCGACTGGAGATATCCCATGGATTCGTCAAGCAGATGGACCTGTGCTGTGCCGGCACTGATTATCACCGTATTGATACCGGCTTGCAGGGAGAGCCCCTGTGGACGATCAAGATCAGGAAGAAAGATATCTTCCGGCTCTGCCGCTTCCTGCTCATCGACAAATACCCGGAATGCAGCAATACGGTCTGCATCCGACTCGGTGATGATTAGTTCGTCATCGGGGCGAAAAACCATGGAGTGTGCATTTTCCAGTCCCTCTACCAAAGGCACCGTGCGTAACATCACGGTATCGATTACCTGGCTTCGGACCTCACCTGTGGATGTTCCGGGGAATGCGGCAACACGAACACTTCCGGCCAGAAGAAACAAAGTGGCCATCCATACGTGCAAAACCATCACGACACGTAACCTCAATCCTGCGCATATGGCTGTCAATCCGGGCCCGATCATCACAGCACGTCCCGGCCCCGGTGAGCATGAAGAATTATCATGGCCACTCCACATAAACCTGTCCCGTTAGTCCCCGTTCCACCGGAATATCTTTTTGGATAAAGAACCGGGCCGGAGCACGAAACGGATCAACCCGGCCACTATCCCATCTCCTGGCTCCTTCGCGAATTTCAAATACCCGGAGCACATAGGCTCCCGGAGGTAATCCGCTCAACTCAATGTCATCGGTAAAGGTTTCCGAACGGATGGCTTCCCCCTGTTCATTTACAAGCGTGAGCTGGTATTCGGTAGTATCACTGATCTGCTCCTCGATAATAACCTCCAGCCCGCCAAGCTGATCAGGATATAATATATCCGGATGGATCGTTCTTCGTTCCATGTTATGCTCATCCCAAACCCTGATTTCGTACGTTTCCCCCTGATGCCACTCGCCATCCGGGTAGACAAACAGCAGATTGTCTATGGTTTCAGCATTCGGCCACGGTTCATGCGTGGTTTGGGACTCCACCACGATCAAAGAATCGAGGACATCGGGAGTATCTTCCAATACTTTGGCATAACGGATAATCACCGGCTCGTCCGGAGCGATGCCATGCCGGGTGTCCTGCCCGATATAGCGTGCAAACGTGGTATCGGGTTCGTCGGATCCGGGAAACTGATCGACCCCGATCGTAGCAGCATTGCCGGATGGATCCGTAATCCCCTCCAGTTCAATCGTATAGGATTGTTCGTCGGGCAATGGGTCACGCGCATGTGCCAGGATAACATTGGGATTATCCCGGTCAACAAATAGCGGAATGGCATCGGTGACGAACGAATCATCCTCATGAAAGATTGAAATTCCGGCACCCGCTTCATACGTGATATTTTCACTGAAACGCAGGCGCAGCCGGACTTCCGAGAGCATTCCAACGGCCTGCAGGACGGGCGGAATCGTGTCTTCCCGGGCAACAAATACTGATCCGGCATCCACCTCTCCATCCTTATCAAGGGTCAGCGTATCGTAGCGGAGCGGCTGGGCGGCTTCCCGGGCCCGGTCCCATCTGCGGTTTCGGTTTCGGTCATCCAGCCAGAATGCCTTATACCGGCCTTCGCGCAGATAGTTGAAGTTCACAACACCTGCAGAGTCGGACTCACCCACATATTCGGCAGATTCCGAGAGATCCGCCGGGTGGCGGTACAATACAAGGCGCTCTCCCATGATGCCCTCCCCGGTTTCGGCATCCACCACGCGAGCGGTGATCTTCCCGCCATCAATTTCGGGGCCGGTCGACAGCGCAAGCTGATAGGGAGTAGAAAAACGGTTTCCGCGGGTATCCCGAAGATCCGTCCCGACGGTAAAAATCATCGTGGTCGTATCGGGGAGCGGCTCATTGAACTCTACGGTAGCCCGGCGACGGCGCCAGCTGATCTCATAATCCAGATCAAGGTCAGGCTCTACCCGTAATGCGTCACGAAAACTGTCCCTGTTTACGTACTTATCAAAATAAAACCGGATGCGCTCTCCATCAAAATTGGTGGTCCCGCTCACCGGTTCGGTCTCTGTAACTACCGGGGGCGAACGATCCGGTTCCCCGCCGGTAGGCTGAGTGGGAGTAGCACACTGCCAAAGCATTGTTGCGGAGACGGCGGCCAACGCAAATAGGAGACATTGCAACTTCCTGTTAGGTTTCATCTACGGACATTATAAAGCAGGTAAATGGTTACAGCAACGGCACCGGTAATGATAGCCGGCTCGGCAATGCGACGCAGGAATGAGAGCCGGCGAGACTCTTTCTGATGTTGAAAGGCGGCAGGCTGCCAGGTACCGGTCACTGCCGAAGCCCGGTCGGCCGGAATATCATCCGTTATTGAAAACGAATTCCGCCATGTTTTTTGTATCTCCTGCTGAGGATCTATCCAGGTAAAAACCACATCCGATTGCAATGTACGGATGCTGATTCCACCGCGCTCTTGAATCAGTCTGTTATCGGGTTCCCATTCAATACGGAGCGTATGATTACCGGATGGCTCCGCGGCAACCCGGATTCCGCCCG
>SLLW01000417.1 GCA_007133875.1 Balneolales bacterium
CAACTGTTTGTTCTCAAAATAGCCGATCCGCCACGGCTCGCTTAAGTACAACCCGCCCTTCCAGCTTACATCTTCACGTTACCACCCGCAATCGTACTACTTATACGTACGGTTAACAGGGCATATTGAAGCTGTAAGACGTATTTAAGCATCTTACATTTTTAGAACTATGCACGTTTTCAAAAACCCGTATATCCTCTCAATACTCATTGCCGGCTTGTTATTTGCGGCTCTTTTCATCACAGTTCAACGTGATGGTGGTGCCAACAGCCCTTTAAGCACCACATCAATTAACCCAACTCCCGTCTCATCGGAGCAAACCAACACACAGGGGCTAATCGACGCACCTGATTTCACCCTGACAAATATGGAGGGTGAGGCATTTTCGATTTCCGATCACAAAGGGAAGGTAATTGTTCTGAATATCTGGGCAACCTGGTGCCCTCCCTGTCGTGAAGAAATCCCCGATTTCATTGAAATACAAAATGAAATGAGGGATGACGGGGTACTATTTGTCGGGGTATCGGTTGATGAAACGGGTTGGGATGTTGTCCGCCCGTTTGCCGAAGAGTTTCAGATTAACTATCCCCTTGTCGTAGATGACGGTACGGTATATGCCAAATACGGGCCTTTACCCGGATTGCCAACCAGCTTCATCATCAATAAACAAGGTCAGGTAGCGCATGTTGCGCCGGGGATGGTGACCAAAGCACAACTCCAGCCCATTCTGCAAGAGCTGGTAGCCCGGTAATTACAAGATTAATTTTAAGGTATAACAATGATGTATGTTCCCGGATTGAAATATGTAATTATTCTGCTGCTCTTAACTTTCGGTTCCGCTATTCAGGTATCGGCCCAGATGTCTGCAATCACCGGCACGGAATCCAATATGGGTTCCACTCTGGATAAGGTTGACGTGCAAGTTATAACCAGCATGGATACCCTGAAGGCAGGCTCTGAAGCCTCCTTCGCTGTGATGATGCATATTGAGGATGGCTGGCACCTCAACGCACATGCTCCAGCATTGGATTACCTGATTGGTGTGGATCTGGATGTTGAAGCGAGTAACCTGGCAATGGTTTCGGATATTCAGTATCCGGAACCTCTTCAAATGTCTTTCGCATTCGCCCCTGACGAATTGCTGGATGTTTATGAAGGCCGGTCCCCCATTTTGCTGAAAATGCAAACTTCAGGACAACTGGAACCGGGTACCTATGAGATAGCCGGCAGCCTCCAGATTCAGGCCTGTAGTGATGAGGTTTGTCTGCCACCCACCACCGTAGAACTAAGCTTTCCTGTTACGGCAGGCAATGTGAATATCGCCTCCGAACACGCGGATTTGTTTGAGGAGCTTGAGAACCGGCAGGTCTCTGCAACAGGGAATGAAGGCGGCAACCAGATTGCCTCCTTGTTTAGTGATCAGGGGTATTTTTGGGCCTTCCTCAGCATATTCTTTATCGGTCTGGCCCTGAACCTGACCCCATGTGTCTATCCAATGATGTCGGTAACGGTCTCACTGTTTGGAGGTAATGAGCACGATCGTTCAATCTCTTTGAGGCCCAGGTTTATCAGCGCTTTTGTTTACGTAATGGGAATCGTATCAATGTACAGCGTTTTAGGTGTGATGGCCGCTTTTACCGGCGGGTTATTTGGCAGCTGGCTGCAAAGTCCCTGGGTATTGGCAGGAATAGGCGGACTCCTGCTCATTCTGTCACTGAGTATGTTTGGTCTTTATGAGTTGCAACCGCCATACTGGCTGATGCAAAAACTCGGGACGGCCCGGCAAGCGGCCGGCCATACCGGACATTTTTTGTCAGGTTTGATGGTAGGGGTATTCGCGGCACCCTGTATCGGTCCGCCCATCATAGCCTTGTTGGCTTTTGTAGGCGCCCAGGGCAGTCCGGTATTTGGCTTCTTCGCGTTTTTCATCATGGCTCTGGGCCTGGGAATTCCATATCTCTTCCTTGGAACATTTAGCGGGATGTTACACAACATGCCGAAATCGGGTGCGTGGATGAACTGGGTCAAAAAGGTGTTTGGTGTCATACTCGTTGGTGTCGCGTTATTTTACCTATCCCTTGCGTTCATGCCCGGTTACTCCATGCATATCATACTGGTGACGGTCGTACTTGGTGGTATCTACCTTGGCTTCATCGAGCGTTCCGGGAACCATAAACCCGCTTTCGTCTGGTTCAAGAGGGCTGCCGGTATCGGCGCGTTGATCATTGGTTTTATGCTGTTCCAAAACCTTCAGAAAGAGGGTATTGAATGGAAAACCTATGATGCCGCTCTTGTGGAACAGGCCCAAAAGTCCGGAACGCCGGTAATGCTTGATTTTTACGCCGACTGGTGTATACCCTGTCTGGAGCTTGACAGACGCACATTTACTGACAGGTCTGTCATCGCTGCAACGGACCCATACCTGCGTATGAAAGTTGACCTTACCCACTTTGACTCTGAGGAGGCCGAGATGCTCCGGCAGCAGTACCGTATCGCGGGAGTCCCGACTATTCTATTCCTGGATTCCGATGGTGATGAAGTTACGGAAGCGCGGGTTGTCGGGTTTCTGAATCCCGTGAACTTTCTAAAAAAGGTGGAAAAGGTGGAAAAGGTTGAAAATACCCATCAGGTTCTGAATAAATAAAGCTATATGAACCCAAAATATTTTCATCTATCCCCAAAATATTCTCCTCCATCAGTTATAAAAACTAATTTCAACGAAACAATAATCGGTTATTGAATTATGAGTAAAGATCACAATAAAACACAAGACGGAAAATCGGGTTTAAACAAGAGCCTATTGCAATGGCTGGGTATTGGAGCCGTGATAGGTATTCTTTGGGTAACGGGCCTGCACACCCATGTCATTGTCGGTATGCAGAAGGCTATGCTGTACACAGGGTTATTTAACGCGCAGATCGTGGATATTGAAACAGCCGACGGGCCATTTCTTACAGATGCCGACTACAACTTTTCAATGGTTACCGGCGAAGGGAATCCCGTTAGTCTTGGAGATTTCAAGGGTAACGTAACCTTTGTGAATGTATGGGCTTCGTGGTGCCCTCCATGTGTAGCCGAGATGCCTACCATCGAATCGCTTTACTCTCAGGTTTCAGACCACGATAATATCCGGTTTGTCATGTTGTCTGTTGATCAGGAGCGGAAGGACGCACGTGACTTTATGAATAATCGGGGGTATCGGATGCCTTACCAGTTTCCAGCCTCATCAATGCCCAATGCCTTTAACAGCTCGGTACTGCCAACAACGTATGTGGTTTCCAAAGAGGGCCAAATCGTGTATAAAAAAGAAGGGATTGCGGATTACAGCTCACCGGCATTCAGGGATTGGCTGATTGAGCTGGCCGAATAAACCTTTTTTTCGTGCACTGAATCAATGCTTCAAGTACAGCATCTGCCGGGATAGCGGGATAGTAAAAATTAGTTCCGGTTTTGTGGTACCCACACAGATACAGATCCGCCTTTGCATTGGAATTCACCCAA
>SLLW01000051.1 GCA_007133875.1 Balneolales bacterium
CATACATTGAATCCTGGATTTTTTTTTCGATGGTAACAACCATTTCAGACCATTTTTTATATACCATCGGACGGTGATCGTTGGTGTGTAGCTTGATTCGGTGCGCATCCCAAAGCATACCGCCCGTACGGTTCTGCCTGCCGAGCCTTTTCCACCATCGGGTCCAGGTTCCCATCAGGGCCAGATTGACCCATTCCAGTATTCTACTACCCTGATTCTGACTTTTGGGGATCCTTTTGTCTCTGACCGGCAGATTCTTAAATATTGCCCTAATCCAGATATTTACGTTCAACGGGTGAAAATCTTGTAATTCTCCATCCACGGGTATCAGATTGACAAGCTGATGTGCGGTGTAAAAGTCCTGTTGCCATTGAATATCCAATGCCGGCATGTCTACAAGGTAGTTGGTACAAAGCCTGGAACCCTGCCTCTTTATTAATGAAAAAAGCCGTATCAGTGTATACAACAGCCATACCCGGTTTTCATCCGCTACAACAAATAGATCGATATCACGATTGTTGAGCCGGGACCCATGGACGGTCCCGCCTGACAGAAACAGCCCGACACACCAGGGCATCCGCTCCAGACGATGCAATAAATGGTAATGCTCTGCTACAAAATCCCTGTTCTCTTTTTTAGAACGCCTGATCTGTTCCGGTGAACAACTATACCCGTTTATGCCACAATACCCATCCGCCTCGAAAAAGATTTCGGGAAATCGTTCAAGAAGCTGGTTCCATGCTGAATAGCACTCCTCCGAAGTACACTTGAAATATGGTAACTCTGCATGCAACCTCTTTTTTTCGAGCGGTGCCCTGAAAACCGCACTATAAGTTAATGCCTTGATGATGCTATGTTCCAATGATGATAAATGGTCATTCCGGGATAGCAGCCGGATTCGTTCGGGAACAGCAGAATCTGGATGAAGTTCGGGCAACAATTCCTTTCCAAAACGCTCCCAGGTATATGTTGAGCGGATATGCCTGCAGTGAGAATAAAAACCATCATCTTTTTCAAAATAAGAGAGTGCCCGAAACCCCTCTATTATCTCATCTTTGTCATCGGAAGATACCCGCACGGAATGGCTTTGTGCCGTTTCAGCCATGGCCGGGTCACGTGATATCAGCGATGGTACATTAAATCGAAAGGCCTCAAGAAGTGCCAGGCCGAACCCTTCAACATGAGAGAGATTCACGTGCCCGTCAGCATATTTCAGTAATACGGCCAGATACGCATCATCCGGATAACCGACATACGTAATGGTGTCATTCGCCTGAACCAGGCTTCTGAATTCACGTCCTGTTTCCCGATCTGTGATTTTTCCGGCAATGATCAGATGGTGCCTGATACCAGACGCCAAAAATCCCCTGATCATGGCAATCACATTCTTTTTGGGTTCGATATTTCCGGCGTATAGAACATATGGCTCATACGCATCCGTGATTTTAGCATTTCCTGGGAGCTGCCGGACACCATAATTGTCAGTTACCAGATTTGCGTGATCCGGCAAGGAATATCCGGGACGTATAACTCGAATTTTCCTGTCCGGGACATGGAGGTAATGGCCAATTTGTTCGGCGGATGTATTGCTTACCGTCAGTATGATGTCTGACCGATTCACGCTTTTTTGTACAAACCACCGGTACCACAATACCATTTTTCGGTTGTAGTATTGCGGGTGTGTAAAAAACGAAAGGTCATGAATGGTGGTATAAACCGGAAACGGCAGGTGCGACGGTGCAAAAAAGTTTGGGAATATAGCGGCGTCAACAGCATGGTTATCACGGTTTCCCGACAGATCAAACTGGATGAGCCGGTGCCAGTTGTTATGGGGAACGAAAAAATGTGAATGTTTGGGCCTCCGGGATTCCGTGTGGCTGTTTTCTGTCTGATGTTTTTTTTGCGACCGACTACCGGTTAATCGCTTGCCGTTGGTACGGTGTATGTTTGGCAGACAATCTGTGGGTTGGTTTGTATCCTTTGCGATTTTTGTCAATGTACGGTGATCCCCACCCAGGGTGACAACTTCAGATAGAGAAGGTGAGGTGACCAGTGTGCGAAACACCCCGGCGGTATACACACCTGTTCCACTATGACGCGTATCAATCGTTGATGTGTCCAGAAGTATTTTCACACTGATTCTCAATTACATAATATGCCCGGGTCAAACCATCTGCCCTGATTAGCTATCTTTTTTAGTCTTTACGGGTTATTATGGTTGTCGGTTGCCAATGTTTCAGCAGGTCATCTTACAGGTAACCGATTATCCGAGTGGAGTTGAAATGATCCCATAAATGAAGAACAAATCGGCATTATTATTGGGAAGTTCCGGATTTGTTGGCTCATCTCTGCAGTATGTGCTAATTCAAACAGCCCGCAAATTGCAACTATTGCAGCATCGCACGTTACCTGCATCTCCTGGAACCGCTGAAAATGGGAGTGCAAATTCCAACGATGGTATTAAAAATCGTGCAATGGATAGCACAAATCTGAAAATCGCTTATCGTTCTTTAGAGTCGCAACTTTCCGCCGATTCTCCCTCCGCCCCCCTGATTATTCATCACGGAAGCATAACCCGGTTCAACTGGGCCCGACTTGAAAAAGATCCCCCGGAGGTAATTTATCATGCTGCACGAATACCCGGACGCGGACGTTTTTCACGTCTGGTAGCCGGTTTGCGTGGCATGCGGGCCAATACACGGTTATTATCCTGGATGTCCCATCAAAAAAGGGCTCCTCTGCTTGTATTTATATCGGGATCTCTTGTTTATGGTGACCGGGGAACGGATGTTGTTTTTGAGGATTCCCAACTGTATCCCATCAGTTTCCAACGTCAGTATATACTTGCCGAACGTGCGGTGCTGTCGGCACAAACCAAAGCTGTCCTGCCGGTTATGATAATTCGACCGCCCTGGATTTATGGTCCGGGCTCATGGTTTGAACAATTCTATCACCGGCATATTATCCAAACCGGAACCATACCTGCTTTCGGAAATGGTGATCAGCTGATGAGTTTCATCCATGTAGATGACCTTGCCGGGTACATCATCCATGCAACGGAGTATCTTGCAGGGTCCGGACATTCTGATCCTGCCAATAATACCACCATTCATCCATTTAGCCATTCCGGAATCCCGCACCGGGAGTTTGTCCGGATACTCTCGGAGATCTACCAAAAACCAATAAAATGGTATTCAGAGTCCTGGCTGCAGCAAAAGTATGGTAAAACTGTTCGTGAGGCACTTACCTTTTCCATGAAACTTGGAACCCGGCATCATCGTATACATGAAGCGTACGAGTTTGCCTGGCCTTGCCTTAAAACAGGGTTTACACAGGTAGTTGAAGAATTGCAAAAATAAGTACGAAATTTGCTGTATTTATATTGACAAAATCGGGCGATAGCGGTATCATACAGGTAGAAAAGCGCTTTTTATTATTTGATGCTTTTGCCCAAAACACCTATTGTATCCCTTCATTTACTAACTGCTACTATTTACG
>SLLW01000176.1 GCA_007133875.1 Balneolales bacterium
AAGCAGAGGGAAATAATATGTTGAATAAATATTCGAAAATATCCAAAGCGGGGTTTCTTACCGCATTACTGATCATGGCATTTGTGGCGGGTTGCAATAACATGGGCTCCGATGATAACAGTGGAACCACCGGTCTGTCAGATGCTATATCACAAAATGGTTCAAATGATACATCAGGCCACACCCCCCATACGATTTCCGGGGTTTCACTCACCAGCGATCGCACGGTTTCCCATCGATTTATGGGAGAGGATGTGAGTCTTTATGGTGAATACTGTGAATTCAGTGGTGATGAGGTCCGGAGTAAAAGATATGGTGCCATTACCATAGATGACCAGGGGACGGTCGCAAGGTTCCGCTCCATTGAAGGGATGATCTGGCAGATGGCCGCTGATGAAAAAACTCCGGAGGATTTCCGATTTATCGGAATTGTTGACTTTATATCGGCTGACAAACTCATGAAGCCCGGTGATTTGACCTTTCATTACAGTCGCAACTTGCCAAGTCCGGGTGGTTCGTATGTAAGTGCCTTTGATCGTCAAGCCGATGAAACGTTGCTTTACAATATCGGTGAGGTCTATCCGGGAACGCGTTATAACTGGGAAGAAATTCAGAAAGTTGTAAAGCGCGAAAAGTGATCAGTGATGTTATCACAGTAACAATGCAATTGACAGAGAAGTTAACAAAAAGTCAGGAAGTATGGCCCGGTCCAGGTAGGAGCAGGTGATCGGCAGACAGGGAGTAACTCCTCCCTGATATAAAAAATGTTTACCCGTAAAAAATAAATATTGTCATGAAATCACGTTTCAATCAAGCCCCGTTGTATTTGGCAGGATTTGTAGTTTTGGCATTATTTCTGTCCGCCTGTGAAAAAGGCCCCGGGGATATCCGGATCGGCGAACAGGAGTGTGATCATTGTCGTATGATGATAAGCGATGAAAGATTTGCAGCCCAATTGATTACATCTCACGGTCGTCAGTATGCATTTGATGCGATAGAATGTCTTGCCGCTTACGTTGACATTGGGGATGGCCAGCAACTGGAAATTGAAGGACTATGGGTACCCGATTTTAATACCTCCGGAAATTGGATTCCGGCAAATGAAGCCACATATCTGCAAAGTGAAAATATAAGAAGCCCCATGGCGCTGAATTTATCGGCATATCAAACCGAGGATGAAGCAGAAGAACAACGTTCGGAATTCAATGGCAGTCTCATTGACTGGAATGAGCTGCGGAGCATAGTACAGGAAGCCTGGTCAGACGGACACCAACATTGAGTTAGTTATGAAACGCGTCATATATATCGTATCCGTTTTCGTTTATTGGCTGATCCTCGCTGCTGCAATGCCGGGGGGTACGGCTGTTGAAACGATCCGTACCGCCAACGAAACAGGTGTGCAGCAACGCACCCTGGAGGTTGGGGAAGGACGTGACTTTACCACTGTTGCAGAAGCTGTCGGGCAGGCCGGAAAAGGCGATACTATTGTGATCCATCCGGGAACATACAACGAATCATCGCTGGTCATATCCGAAACGATCGTCATTATGGGTATGGATCGTCCGGTGATTGATTTTGGCCATCAGGGCGAAGGATTCCGGATTGTTGCCGACCAGGTACACATAGAGGGATTAGAGATCCGGAATGTGCCAACAAGTCACAGCCGGGATCACGCAGCAATTCGACTGGATCGGGTATCCGGTGGAAAAATTATCGATAATCATCTGGATGATACATTTTTTGGGATCTACCTCGCCCGTTCACACGATGTTGAGATCCGGGACAATCGCATGCGAGCCTATCACATCAGAGAATCGATATCGGCCAACGGCATTCATTTGTGGAACTCCAACCGAGCTTCCATATCCGGGAATACCATCATCGGCCACCGCGACGGAATCTACCTGGAATATGTGGAAGCGAGTGACATCCACGACAATCACGCAGAGAGAAATCTTCGGTATGGGCTCCACTTCATGTTTTCTGATGATTGTACCTATAGCCGTAACCGGTTTGAGGATAATGGAGCAGGTGTTGCCGTTATGTATAGCAAGCGTGTCATAATGAAGGACAATGTCTTTATTAAAAATTGGGGGGCATCATCCTACGGACTGCTGCTGAAAGAGATCACAGACAGTGAAATTGTACATAATGAGTTTTCAGAAAACACGACTGGAATTCGGGCGGAAGGGAGTGACCGCGTCAAAATACATCGCAATCGTTTTAACCGGAACGGATGGGCAATCCGGATTACGGCCAGTAGCATGAACAATCTCATCACACAAAATAATTTTATTGATAACGCTTTTGATGTATCCACGAACAGCCGGCAGAACAACAGCACATTTGAAGAAAATTACTGGGATAAATACAGTGGATACGATCTGAAAGGAGATGGTTTCGGTGATGTTCCCTATCGCCCGGTTCGTCTGTTTTCACTTATTGTAGAACGGAACCCGATGGCGCTGATGCTGCTTCGCAGCCTTTTTGTCCAGATCCTGGACCTCACCGAACGGATCATGCCGACCATCACTCCGGAAACTTTGGTAGACGAAAAACCGCTTATGCGCGAGGTATCTTTATGATTTCAATTTCCAATCTCGAAAAACACTATGGCCTGCTTCACGCCCTCAAATCGATAAATGTTTCGATTGCACCCGGCAAAATCACCGCCGTATTGGGTCCGAATGGAGCCGGGAAAACAACTTTGATTAAAAGTGTGCTTGGACTGGTCAAACCGGATAGCGGAACCATCACGGTTGACGGTAAAAAAGTTAATGGTGACAGTGGCTACCGGGAAATAATCGGGTATATGCCGCAAATCGCAAGGTACCCGGAAAATCTTACGCTGCAAGAGATTGTGGAGATGGTTTGTGATATACGCGGATACGGCAATGCAAAAATTGATTTGGATTCGGATAAAAGACTGGATCTGGATCTTTGGAAGCATTTCGGACTGGACAAAGAGAAGGATAAACCGTTCCGGACATTGTCGGGTGGCAACCGACAGAAAGTCAGTGCAGTGCTGGCGTTTCTGTTCCGCCCTAAAGTGCTGTTTCTGGATGAGCCATCCACCGGCCTGGATCCTGTTTCAAGCAGTGTGCTAAAGGATAAAATTCTTGCCGAAAAAGAGCGCGGAACCACCATCATCCTGACTTCCCATATTATGAGTGAAGTTCAGGAACTGTCCGATCAGGTGGTGTATCTGCTGGACGGGCAGATCTGTTTTGAAAAAAGTGTATCCAATCTGATAACAGAAACCGGTCAGAGTACCCTGGAGAGGGCCATCGCACGTAAAATTGAAGGGAATGGGCAGCGGATGTCACATGATACCGCTGCTGCCGGAGCCGGGAGCGGGATCGGATCCGGTTCATCCGAATCGATGAAAGTATTGGAAATCGGTGAGGCAGTTTCGGAATCATTGGTAAATGAGAAGCAAAAAAAAACCGAAACCATCTCAGTACAAAATGCCGTATTTGATTTTAAAAAACT
>SLLW01000359.1 GCA_007133875.1 Balneolales bacterium
AACCTCAAACCCCAAATTTACGAAGGTCAGGATTTGTACGATGTGTTTTCGCAACAGTGGCACCTATATAAATTAATTAAGGCTTTCAGCCTTTAATAACAGAAAATCTATCAAAGAAGAATTACTTAAAATAATCATCCATACCGAAAATCATAATCAGAAAAACACCCAATGAGAATCAGGACACTCTTTCTACTACTATTTTCCTTCGTATTGATTTCCGCTTGCACGCCCCGGGAAGAGAGCACCCAGGAGGATTTTGAGTCTTTAAAAACAGCATTTATCGATGACTTGTGGGAGCTGAATCCCGGATGGGCTCTGGCAGTCGGGAATTATGATTATGCCGACCGGCTGACGATCAACAACGATGAACACCGGGAAAAGCGGAATCAATTTCTGACGAATTACCGAAGCAAACTCGATGCCATCAATGCCGGGAATCTCCCCCCGCTGGAGCAGATCGACTATCGGCTGATAGACAACTACTTGCAGTCGCAGGTCTGGAACCGCGATGAATTTCGTTTGGAGAGCTGGGATCCATCCCGGTATAATGTAGCCGGTTCGGTGAGCCGTATCCTCAACGGAAGATATGCACCGCTTGAAGAACGCCTGTCATCACTTTTCCGGATGCTGGAACTGGTCCCCGAATATTACGCTGCTTCCGCGGATGTACTCGGGACCCCGACCAGACCTCACACCGAACTGGCCGTAGAGCAGAATCGGGGGACCATTGGCATGCTTGACGGTGCGCTGCGCGATTCTCTGGCAGTGTTGGGGAATAGTGATTCAGGGGATGGCGATGTCGGCCAGGAATGGATCGGTACGTTCAACGAACGCATCGATCGCGCGATAGCAGCGGTGGAGGAGTATATCGGGATGTTGAACGAGAACTGGCTGGAGCCGGACGACGCCCGTTTTCGCGATTTCCGGATCGGCAGTGATTTATATCAACAGAAATTTCAGTTTGACAATGTGTCCTGGTATGGCGCGGAAGAGGTGTACCGACAGGCGGTCCGGCGCAAAGAGGAGCTGCATCAGGAGATGATGGAGCGCAGTGCGGAGCTGTGGGAGGAATATCACCCCGACAGGGAGATGCCCGGGGATTTGACACGTGTGCAGATGGTGCTGGATGAAATTGCCCGGAATCGTGTGCATCGTGACTCTCTTGTGCAGGCCATAAAAGAGCAAATTCCAGAACTGGAGACATTTGTGATGGAAAACGAATTGCTGACCCTGGATCCCGACAAGCCGCTGGTGGTCCGCGAGACTCCCGAGTACATGCGCGGATTTTCCATCGCCTCGATTTCAGCACCCGGACCGTACGACAGCGGTGGTGACACCTATTATAATGTTTCCCCCATTGATCACATGTCCGATGAGGAGGCCGCTAGTTTTCTCCGGGAATACAACAACTATACGCTGCAGATCCTCAATATTCACGAGGCTATTCCCGGACACTATACGCAGCTGGTGTATGCCAACAAGTCACCATCCATCATCAAGAGCATTCTGCGCAATACCGCGATGATTGAAGGGTGGGCCGTTTACACCGAGCAGATGATGCTTGAGGAGGGGTATGGCGATTTCAAGCCGGAACTTTGGCTGATGTATGCCAAATGGCATCTGCGGGTGGTGACCAATACCATTCTCGATTACCGGATTCACAATGAGGAATACCGGTACTCACGGGAGGAGGCATTGGATCTGCTGATGAACCGTGCTTTCCAGGAGCGGGCCGAAGCCGAAGGCAAGTGGCGTCGTGCCACGTTGTCACAGGTCCAGTTGACCAGTTACTTTACAGGATACACCGAAATATGGAATCTGCGTGAGGAATGGAAAGAACAAAAAGGCGATGACTACGATCTCCGCGAATTTCACGAGACGTTTCTGAGCTACGGAAGCTCTCCGGTAAAATATATTCGAGAGCTGATGCTGGAGTGACTGCCGGTATAATAACTACCCGGCAATCTGAACGGCAACATGCCCGCTTCGCTGTGATTTGAAACCTGCGGACGGTTCCCGGCTTATAATAGACTTACGGACAAACCATTAAAAATTTATGTAATGGTTGTTAATATTAGTTTTTTCTAATTATGTTTCGGTGGTATTGTTGCTTTTGGCAATCAAATGTGGAACTAGGTTGTATGCGCAACAAGGATGTTTATGTTTGAAATGCATCAGAACTAAAGCAAAAACTTTGATATACCCATACTTCTGGATGGTTGAAAAACCACCGGTGGTGTATGGGATAAGCGGGGAAATTTGCAAAATCTGATACACATCTCTTATGGATAAATACTGCTGGATATACAACCAGCACAACAATCTGTCAACCCGGAAAATAAACGATTTCTATGGATTCAATACGAATACGATGTTTTCTCCTCTTTTTTGTGATCACTCTTGCACCTTTATTGATGGCGAACGTGCCCCCGGCATTCGGCCAGGTAAATCCCGTGTTTGTCTGGACCGATGGTTCGGACGAGATCGGCTCAGGCGGTGTTTACGGCACGAAAGGTGTTGCAAGTCCATCCAACATTCCCGGTGCCCGGGATGACGGCTTCACCTGGACCGACGCCGATGGCCGGATGTGGCTGTTCGGCGGCCGTGGCTATGATGCCAACATTGAATTCGGAGAGTTAAATGATTTATGGGTTCGTGAGCCGGATACCGGGGAGTGGGCCTGGGTGAGTGGATCGGACGAAAACAGACAATCCGGTTCATACGTCACGCAAGGCACCTCCCACCCTGACAATGTGCCCGGTGCACGGCGGGGCGGCGCATCCTGGACCGATAACGATGGCCGGCTTTGGCTGTTTGGCGGAGAGGGATATGATACCAACGGAAATCGTGGCGAACTCAATGACCTGTGGTTCTGGGATCCGGATGTTGAAGAATGGACCTGGGTGGGAGGTTCGGACGAGGTGGATCAATCAGGTATTTATGGTACCCGTGGAGCATCCCATGAAGATAACATGCCCGGCGCCCGGCGTGATGCCGTAACCGTAACCGATAGTGACGGCCGGATCTGGCTGTTCGGCGGATCGGGTTATGACGAAGCCGGAATCTCGGGGAGACTGAACGATCTGTGGCTCTGGGATCCGGGCAGTGAAGAGTGGACCTGGATAGACGGTTCGGATGAAAGGAATCAGACCGGTATCTATGGAGCTCAGGGCACAGCCAGTGCAGGTAACATTCCGGGAAGTCGGTCGAGTAGCCAGGCTGTGATGGACGCAAATGACCGGATGTGGCTGTTCGGTGGATTCGGATACGATTCGAACGGTATAACCGGCCGGCTGAATGACCTCTGGGCCTGGGATCCGGACAGTGAAAATTGGACCTGGATGAACGGATCAGACGCGATAAATGCGGAAGGAGATTACGGAACCCTGGGTACTGCGGATGAAGGCAACGTTCCGGGAGCCAGGAATTCTGCCATCTTCTGGACCGATGCCAACGGCTTGATGTGGTTGTTCGGTGGTATA
>SLLW01000217.1 GCA_007133875.1 Balneolales bacterium
AGGATGCGGATCCGCTTGCCGGATTTCAGATCCCAGAAATAGTAGGCGGGTGGAGGCTGCGCATCAGCCCCGAAGTGCGGACTGCGGATGTGACCGGTGACGGCAAATCGTCCGTCATCAGATACCGCATAGGAGGAGATTTGAAAGAGGTTGTCGGTCAGCCGTTCGATCTGTTTGGAGTCCGGGTCAAACGAAAACAGTCGGCGCGGTTTGAAGGTGATCGTCTCTTCGATGACCTGTGTATTGTCTTTCTCCGCCTGGCGCTCCACCTCAATCAGCAAGTCCCCCTCTTCCGACAAAAACGTGATGGTGCCGTCGGCGAGCTGCCGTACACTGGCAATACCCTCATCAAACTCATGAACTTCATACGGTTCGCCGCCATGCAGGTTCAACGCCCAGAGCTTTTTACCCTCATCCCGGGAGGAGAGAAAGTAGAGCAACTCACCGTCGCGGGAGAAAAACGGGTTGCGGTCGGACTCTTCGGACCGGGTGAGCCGGATGGTCAGATACCGGTCATCGGAATCGCTGCTGCCTGGTTTGTCGAGCCGGGTGAGGTAGAGGTCGGTGACATTCCGATCCTTTTCGGACGAGTTGCGGGATTTCACCCAGGCTACCATGCTGCCGTCAGGAGAGAAGACAAACTGGCTGGCCGACTCCTGGGAAACGATGTCAGAGGGCGACCAGTGGTTGTCATTGGCCTGAGATATCGCCAACGGCCCCGATACCATCAGCATCAGAAATGCTGCGAACATACCTGTCCGTATGATGCGGATTCGGGAGCGGTTCGGGCCGGTTTGCAGGCCGGCAAAATAAGGGATGATGCGAACGAGATCGGAATGGATGATGCGAAGAGGGTCGGATAACAGATCAAACAAAAGTTTCATGATACAGTGTTTAATAGTACGGGCAGGATATGGTTGTGAAATGGTGACAAATAATGTAGCTGAAAATAACAGAAATCGGTAACAGTTGTGTGATCGTGAAAAAATGGTACGCTACTGTGCCCGTCCTGAAACGGTCAGGCATGGGATGCTGTTTGTAAGATGAAACAGATCCGGGATCACATCCCGATATAATCGTACATACAACCGAAGGATACCGATGATATTTGATAATATGAAGCATCCCCATGAAGGGCAGCCGGTTCTGGAAAAAGGAGCTCCCCTAAATGAGGCCAAAGGAGCGGTCATTCTGATCCACGGCCGTGGTGCCAGTGCCGAAAGCATCCTCTCTTTTTATGATTCCCTGAATGGGTCAGGCCTTTCCTGGCTGGCTCCGCAAGCCAATCACAGTACATGGTATCCATACACATTTTTGTCACCTATTGAACAGAACGAACCAGGCTACTCCTCAGCCCTGCAAATTATCGCTGATCTGGTTGACAAAGTAACCGGTGCCGGCATCCCCAAAGAGAAAATCATTCTTGCCGGTTTCTCCCAGGGTGCGTGCCTGGCCAGTGAATATGCCGCACGCAATCCGGACCGTTACGGCGGAGTGGTCGCGCTCAGTGGTGGCCTGATCGGTGATGTTGTTGAGACGGATAGATACCAGGGTTCGATGGACGGGACTCCTGTATTTTTGGGGTGCAGTGACATCGATCATCATATTCCCGAAGAACGGGTCCACGAAACGGCGGATGTCTTTAACCGACTCGACGCGAATGTCACAAAAAAGATTTATGAGGGGATGGGACACACCATAAACGAAGATGAATTACAATATTTTCAGAATTTTTTAAACGGTGTCCGTGAAAGCTGAAACAGCGGAATAATACAACTTTTCACAGTTACACAAGACGGGAATAGTGATCCCGGGGAGATGCCATGAACGTAGCGGAATTGTTTGTACGATGTATGGAAACCGAAGGGGTGACTCATATCTTTGGTGTGCCTGGAGAGGAGAATGAAAGTCTGCTCTTTGCCCTGGAGGATTCATCGATCACTTTTGTGCCGTGCCGGCACGAACAGGGAGCGGCTTTTATCGCCAATGTGCTTGGGCGGCTGACCGGCAAGGCGGGTGTTTGTCTGGCAACCCTCGGACCCGGTGCTACCAACCTGATTACCGGCGTGGCCGATGCCAATCTGGACAAGGCCCCGCTATTTGCGATCACAGCCCAGGGGGGACTCGACCGGCTGCATCACGAAAGCCATCAGAAAATTGATATCGTGAAGATGTTTCAGCCGATCACAAAATGGAACGGGGCAGTCACCTCGCCTGAAGTGGTCACTGAAATGATTTGCAAGGCTTTCCGCGAGGCCGAGCAGGAAAAACCCGGGGCTACACACATTGAGCTGTCGGAAGATGTGGCCGATCTGGAGGTAACGCATACCGACAAACCCATCACACCGAAACGTCCGCGTCGCCCGGCGGCAGATTACAAGGCGATGCGCCAAACGGTAGCCTTGATCAACGAAGCTCGAAAACCGATTGTGCTGGCGGGAAATGGTGCAATCCGGAAACGGGCCAGCAAGCATCTGACCGAGTTTGCTGAAAAGCACGGCATACCCGTCGCATCGACGTTCATGGGCAAAGGGGCGCTGACAGACCGGTCCGATCTGTCTCTTGGTGCTATCGGACTGGGTTTCAAGGATTACGTCGTGGAGGCGTTTGAGGCTTCCGATCTGGTGATAACGGTGGGATACGATGTCGCCGAGTATCCGCCGGAAAAATGGAATATCGGGGTGGACAAGTCGGTCATTCACATCGATTTTGATCCGGCGGAGGTCTATGCCGAGTACGATCCCGATCTGGAGGTGGTCGGGGATATCTCCGATGCATTATGGGAGCTCAACCGCAAGGAAGATCTTTTTCCGCATCTTGAATCGGGGTGGTTTAAACCGGTGCGTGACCGGATCCGCGATAATCTGAGTTCGTATCGTCTGGCTGATGACGAGAAGATGACCGTACCCGGTGCCCTGCATGTGATTCGGGAGGTCATGGATGACGACGGGCTGTTGATCAGCGATGTCGGGACGCACAAAATGTGGATCGCACGAAACTTTCCCACCAATTGCCCCAACGGATGCCTCATCAGCAACGGAATGGCCAGCATGGGAATCGCGTTGCCCGGAGCCATCGCCGCGTCACTGGACAATCCCGGCCGCTCCATTGTGGCCGCCATGGGCGACGGCGGTTTTCTGATGAACGCCGCCGAACTGGAGACGGCCCGGCGGCTGGGATCCGGTTTTGTGGCCATCGTATTCAACGATAACGACTACGGCCTGATCAGCTGGAAACAGCACCTTTCACGCCAGAAATCGGTGAGTACACGTATCGGCAATCCCGATTTTCCCGCATTTGTCAAAAGTTTCGGTGTGGAGGGGTTGCGGGCGGAAACACCGGCGCAATTGCGGGATATTCTGCAGGACCGCCTCTCAAGGCATACGCTTTGTGTCATCGAAGTGCCCATCCAGACGAACGTCAACAACGAGCTGGTCGAAGAGCTGAACACCTATTGGAATCAGTGATGGTGCCACACGAC
>SLLW01000298.1 GCA_007133875.1 Balneolales bacterium
ATGTCGGCAGCGCCACCTCCAGCGAATTGGTGGTGATCTCTTTAAGAGAGAGGTAATACATCCATCCGAAACCGATGAGCAGATAGATGAAGTTGAGTGATCCGGTGAGCAGGCCGAGACTGTCGGTACCCGAGAGGCTGAAGATTCCGGCGATTGTCCCGCTGATCAGAGGAACGATGATCCGGAAGGAGGGGATGCTGCTGCCGAAGAAATCGAACGACTCGGCCAGATCGATATAGGTGTACATATCTCCATAGTGCCCGTCTGTTGGTATCCGCCCCTCGGCAAGCAGCACAAAATGGGCGATCATGACCATCGAACACGCCGATGCCAGCACCGGCAGGGAGATGTACAGGGTCATGGAAAAGCGGGTGGCTTTCATAAGCCGTTGCCTGTCTTGGGGATCAGGAGAGTAGTTCCTTTACGGTATCACCAATAACGGCGGGACTTTCGCAGACGGCAATGCCCGCGTCTTTCAATGCTTTGATTTTGTCATCAGCGGAGCCTTTCCCGCCCGAAACGATCGCACCGGCATGGCCCATGCGCCGGCCCGGAGGAGCGGTGCGTCCGGCGATGAATGCCACCACCGGCTTCTTTACATGCCGGCGAATAAAATCGGCGGCTTCTTCTTCGTCGGTTCCGCCGATTTCGCCGATCAGCACAATGGCATCGGTGTCGGGGTCGTCATTCAACAGCATTACAGCGTCCTGGTGTTTGGTTCCGATGATCGGGTCGCCGCCGATACCGATGGCGGTGCTCTGGCCGAGGCCCGCTTTTGTGAGCTGGTCAACCGCTTCGTAGGTCAGGGTACCGGAACGTGAGATCACTCCGATGCGACCCGGTGTGAATACATTGCCGGGCATGATACCGACTTTTGCCTCATCGGGGGTGATGATACCGGGGCAATTGGGGCCGATGAGCACAGCACCGTGGCGGCGAACCACTTCCCGGGCAACAATCATATCTTTGACCGGAATTCCCTCGGTGATACAGACAATGGTTTTAATACCGGCTATGGCCGCTTCGGTAATGGCATCACCAGCAAAAGCGGGAGGGACAAAAATGACGGATGTATTTGCGTCTTCATCCGAAATCGCATCCGCCACGGTATTATATACCGGCCGGTCAAGGTGTTTGGTACCACCCTTGCCGGGGGTCACCCCTCCGATGACATTTGTGCCGTAAGCGATCATCTGCTCGGCGTGGAAGGTGCCTTCGTTTCCTGTAAATCCTTGAACTACAAGCCTGGTATCTTTTCCGACTAAAACGCTCATTCCGGTATGCTGTTTGGATTATGATCAATAACTATAATTCGGGTATTTCATCTGACGATCCGGGCTGTAATGGTACGATTGCACTTCGATTCATTCGGCACAAATTCATAACAGCTTCATGATCAATCGCACGGAATATAGCCACCTTGGTACTCAGTTGCCAATGGGATCATGGGTAACGCATCAACATGCGCCTGTTGCCGGCACGATTCCGAACAGCCAATACACACCAGTTTTCAGAAAACCGACCGGATTCTGATCCATGCCGGATGATTACAGGATCACTTCCACGTTGTTGTCGGTATCGGCCGGTTGCGGCGGCACGATATTTCCGTCGATTTTCTCGCCGTTCAACCGTACCTCCGAGGGGCCCTTCATCACCCCGTTGGGGTTGCTGACAGTGATGATATACCGCGCACCCCGAAAACGGCGCTGAATGGTAAACCCCTTCCAGTCTGCGGGGATACAGGGATCGACCCGGAGGCCGTCAAACTCGGGCCGGATACCCAGAATATGCTGCGTAATCGCCACAAAATTCCAGGCTGCGGTTCCGGTGAGCCAGGAGTTCTTGGCCTCCCCGTGTCGCCCGGCATCTTTGCCGGCGATCATCTGGGAATAGACATAGGGTTCGGTCCGGTGCAGATCGCTGATCTCTTCGCGAAATGCGGGGGCGATGCGCTGATAATAGTCATAGGCTTTGTCGCCCCGGCCAATGAGCGTTTCGCCGATCATGATCCATGGGTTGTTGTGACAGAAAATCCCGGCATTTTCCTTGTATCCCTCCGGATACGAACTGATCTCACCAAGATTCAGGTAATAGCGGGTAAAGGCGGGCTGATGCAGCACAATGCCATGTTTCGTAGCCAGATGCTCCCCGACAGCATCCAGGGCGCGGCGCGGCATCTCTTTGTCAGCCCCGATATTTGCCATGGAGCAGAACCCCTGGCTTTCGATGAAAATTTTACCTTCTTCATTCTCTTTACTGCCGATTTTACTCCCGGAATCATCATACGCGCGCAGATACCACTCACCATCCCATCCATGCTCCTCAACAGCTTTTTCCATTTCAGTGATGGCCCTCAGTACCCACCCGGCATCCGGTTCGCGGGAGGAGCGGTTCGCCAGTTCAACATATTCCCGTCCGTAATAGATAAAAAGCGCCGCGATTAATATGCTCTCCGCCGTTTTACCCTCTTTCGAGTCGGCAGTCTGAAACGATTCGTCCGGGTTGGTGCTAAAACTGTTCAGGTTCAGGCAGTCGTTCCAGTCGGCCCGGCCGATGAGCGGCAAACCGTGCGGGCCGCGGTTGTTTAAAACGTGCTCTACGGAGCGGGTGAGGTGGTCAAATAGTGTTCCCGTATTATCCGGATCATTCTGGAAGGGAACCACCTCCTCCAGAATATCCCAGTCATCGGTCTCCCTGATATAGGCCGAAACACTGGCGATCAGCCAGATCGGGTCGTCGTTAAAATCACCACCGATTGCGTCATTTCCCCGTTTGGTCAGGGGCTGATATTGATGGTAGCAGCTGCCATCCTCCATCTGCGTAGCCGCGACATCCAGAATACGCTGCCGGGCCCGTTCGGGAATCAGATGCAGGAATCCGAGCAGATCCTGATTGGTATCCCGGAAACCGAGCCCGCGCCCGATACCCGTTTCGTAATAACTCGCGCTGCGTCCGAAATTGTAGGTCACCATACACTGATACTGGTTCCAGGTATTGACCATGCGTTCGAGCCGGTCGTCGTGATGCTCCACCTGAAAGCCGGCGAGCAGCTCGTCCCAATACGATTGCAGCTGTTTCCAGGCAGTTTCCGCCTGCTCCGGTGTGGAAAACTGCGCGATCAGTTCCTCTGCCCGGGTGGTATTGATCTGTCCCGGAGCGCTCCATTTTTCATCATCCGGATTCTCTGCGTAACCCAGTACGAAAACGAGCTTTTTGGTTTCACCGGGGGCGATGGTGATACGGTTACAGTGACTTGCAACCGGCGACCAGCCATCGGCTACCGAGTTGCGGGGCGTGTCATCCATCACCACCTGCGGATTCGCCAGTCCGTTGTACATCCCGAAAAACGACTCCCGGTCGGTGTCATACCCTTCGGGCGGACGGCTGCTGTGATAAAATGCGATGTGATTACGCCGCTCCCGGTATTCGGTTTTATGGTAGATCGTGCCTCCGTGGATCTCTACTTCGCCAATCGACA
>SLLW01000068.1 GCA_007133875.1 Balneolales bacterium
CCGGTTCCTTGTTTTCTGCAGGCAGGGAGTATGTGGATGAGTCGTCGCGTTTGAATGATTCCAGTGATTCGTTGGCCAGCTCAAGATAGGACTCAATTCCCCGGATGATCTCATGACGGCGCTCCAGAAGCCGCTGGATGCTCTGCCGGATGGATTGCCGCTCCTGATGGGCGTCCCGGACAATTTTTTCCGCTTCGAGGTCGGCTTTGGCAATCCGGTTTTGAGCTTCTTCTTTGGAACTGCTGATCCGCTGCTGCGCCGATTCCTTGGCAGTCTGCAGGGTTTCATGCAGCGCTTCTTCCACTTTCTGATAGTGCTGCAACTTGTCCGTGAGCCGGCGAATTTCCTGTTCCTGGTCGCGGGTTTTGTTGGTGAGATGTTCCCATTCGCTGGATACAACATTAAGAAAAGAGTGTACCTCTGCGGCATCATATCCACGGATTGATTTTGCAAAAGTCTGTTGTTTGATTTCAAGGGCTGATAGTTTCATGTGTTCAATCTTGTGTATAGGATTTATCCCCCCAATTTAACAGTGTATGTCCAGCATTACAATAAGCAGGGTCAGGATCGAAGCTTGTTTTTTAAGGGATGGCTTGCATCCGGGCCCGATGACGGATTTCCGGATTCCGTATCCTGTTGGTGAGCCCGCAACTGGGGATTCCCGAGATCGGCATCAACAATGATTGTTTCGAGATTTTGTACCCGTTTAATAAGCTGTTCCTGCCGTTGTTCATGTTCTTCTATGCGCTTCATCAACTCCGGTACTTTGAGAGGAGCACGTTTTGTCATGATACTGTCCCGGATAAGCTGAATAATCTTCAGTACAATGTATCCGCCCAGGCCGAATGACACCAAAATGGCTGTAATGGCTACCAGTGCTTCAAGAGGTTGGATGAGAATGATGGTCATGTGGGAACCGGTTTGGTATCTGTGGATATATTGAGAAGTAACAGGAAAGATGTTTAATGTCCGGGTTGCACCTCAGTGAGTCCGGTTTTCAGCAGTAATATATAATCAATGCCATGTAATAGATCTGCCGCCAGATCATACGAAATACAATCATTACGGTTTCGGAAATATCGAATAACTTTCGGGTAAAATAAAACTTCCTGAGAATTAATCGTATTCGCGTTTTCCAAAAACAGTAGATCCGAGCCGGATCATAGTCGCCCCTTCTTCGATTGCAATGTCATAATCACCGCTCATACCCATGGAGAGCTCATCCAGCCGGACAGTCTCACTTTCATATCCCCGATGATTGTCACGGAGCTCCCGAAGCAGCCGGAATTGCCGGCGGATCAGATCGCGGTCATCGGTAAAAGAGGCCATGCCCATCAGCCCGTGAACCGATACGTGCTTTAAACCGGCAGCATATTCCAGGATATCCGGCAGGGATTCCGGATCGCATCCGCTTTTTTGATCCTCGTCACTGATATTCACCTGAATAAGCACCCGGATATGCCGGTCAAGACGGGCGGCTCGCTTTTCAAGCTCTTTGAGATATTTGGTTTTGGATATGGAGTGAACCCAGTCAACCCGGTGGACCATATCCCTGATCTTGTTTGTCTGAACCGTACCAACCATGTGCCAGATCACATCAGAAGGCAGATGGTTCATTTTGGAGGTCAGTTCCTGAACCCGGTTCTCCCCGAAATCCCGGATTCCGGCATCATATGCCTCACGGATAGTCTCTTCGGGATGAGTTTTGCTTATGGCCACGAGCCGGACATGTTCCGGTTCACGTCCACACGATTCACAGATGTTTTTAATACGGTTATTAATCTGGTCAATGTTGGATGTGATCACAGAAGTCGCGCTTGTTAGGGGTGTTTAAAGCAGATGGAAAAACCTGATTTGACCGCCGGAAAACACGGACAAACAGGCAAAAATATTTATCTTAAAAGATACGTTATTTGGGGCGAAGATGAGAATGAAAATAGTCTTTTATCTGGGGATGTAAAGTCTTATATTTCTTGTCTGACTAAAATTCCTGATATCGTGTACTGTAACAGAGATACCATTTTTCGATATGATCCCGCCCATGCTGGCAGAGGAAGCGAGCAGACAGGGGGCTGCCCATCGAGAATATGAAGTACACCACCGGTCATATCCTCGAGTATCTGGAAGAATGGGCACCTCAAAGCACCAAGCTCGAATATGATAATGTAGGACTCCTGGTCGGGGACAGAAATCAGCAAACCGAAAAAGTACTTACCTGTCTTGATATCACACCGGATATCATCGACGAGGCCATATCCAGACAGGCCGATTTGATCGTCGCCCATCACCCGTTGATTTTTCGCAAACTCTCACGGGTCACCCCCGATAATATGACCGGTTCGCTTATCTACCGGCTCATCAAAAACGATATCAGTCTCATAGCCGCCCACACCAACCTGGATGCCGCTTACGGCGGTGTCTCATTTGTGATGGCAGAACGTCTTGGTTTGAAGCATGTTTCCTTTCTGAAGGAGGTGCCGATATCCGGCCAAAACGGGTCGGCTGCAACCCCGCAGCGCATTGTGTCCGGTGAGGCCGGGACGGCACAGGAAACTGCCGCTGGGCATAAGGGGCTTCCCGTAACCGAACGCCCCGCCATTTCCGAACGCACCGGTTTTGGCGCCATTGGCGAATTACCGGAAGAAATGTCCCTCACCGGGTTTCTGACGCACGTGCAGAAGAGTCTGGAGTGCCGGGGCATCCGGTATGGCGGAACAGCAGACCCGATAAAAAAAGTGGCGGTTTGCGGTGGATCCGGATCATTTCTGACCGATGAGGCGGTCAGGCAACAAGCGGACGCCTTTGTGACGGCCGACTTGAAGTACCACGATTTTTTTACAGAAACTCCATCTTTCTTATTGGTAGATGCGGGTCATTACGAAAGCGAAGTGCCCATTACAGGGACACTGTGTGACCGGTTGACGGACCGGTTTCCGGGTCTTGAAGTTCTGCCGACCAGCAGGAACACCAATCCGGTAAACTATTTTTTTCATGATTATTAACTAAAATTGCGAAGTAAACAGTAGCGTATACCCTATGGTAGAAGTACTCCAAAACCTGACCAACCTGCAGTATATTGATAACCGTATTGATGAGCTGAAACGGATGCGCGGTGATCTCCCGGAAGAAATTCTGGATATCGAGACGGAGGTCACCCGGCTTGAAAGCCGGATCAAGCGATCGAAAGCCGAGTTAAAGGATCTGGCAGTGGAAAAATCCAACCATGAGCTGGAAATTACCGAAGCCGATTCGCTTGTTGCCAAGTACGAGGAGCAGCAGCTTTCCGTTCGTAACAACCGCGAGTATGATGCATTGACCAAAGAGATCGAATCACAAAAACAGATCAAGGAACATGCACAAACGCGTCTGGAGGAGATTGCGCTCCAGAAAGAAGAGCTCGAAAAAACCGTTGCCGATAACGAGGCCAAACTCGAAGAGACTCAAAACCTCCTGAATGAGAAAA
>SLLW01000145.1 GCA_007133875.1 Balneolales bacterium
AAAGCCGTCGTAATAGTCCAGGCTATCCAGTAGCCGTTCGAACTGTTCACTGCTGTAGATCTCCTGCACCCCGATCAAATCCGGCTGCAGACTGTCAATAATTTGTGTCACATTTTTAAACTGAAGATTGGGTTCGGGACCGCGGGATGTATCGCCAAACCATTCAATATTCCAGGTGATTACATCAAAAGTCTCGGTCCGGGGGATGTGTGACCAGTCTGTGCCATTTGTTGCGGAGACACCAAAAACAGAGCAGGGACCCGTCAGCCATAGCATCAGGATCCCTGCAATACCAATTTTGTGCATTGGGAAACTGAAAATTATTTAATAAGGGTCATCGTGCGGGTGAGCGCTTGCCCGTCCTGCAATTCAACCCGATAGATATAGATACCACTTGCAAGAGAAGAGGCGTCAAACCGAACATTATGAGCCCCCGATCCAAGGGATTCGCCCGACAACAATGTCATTACCTGCCGGCCAAGTGCATCGTATATGCGTATGTTGACCCTGTTTTCATTGGGCAGTTCGAAAGATATGGTTGTGGTGGGATTGAATGGATTGGGATAGTTTTGATGCACTTCAAAACGGCCGGGCGTATCGGCGAACTCTTCAGAACGGGTCAGGATGTTGAACTCGTCTTCTCCGCCGGCTTGTTCGTAGCGCATTGCGAACTCCTGCAGGTATTCATTGGCAATCTGCGGACTGAAGACGATGAGTGTATTTTCATCATTCCGGGTGTCGGCATTCCGGGACCAGTTGTGTGAACCGGTGATCACCTTGGAGTTGCTTGAGTTGGCTTCACTGTCGATGATGGCATATTTGTGATGCAGAAGTCCGAACTGGCTGTGCGAGAACTCATGAACATCCGCCCAGTCGCTAAGATATTCCCATTCACTGCCCTCTCCGGTAATTTGACCGATTACACCGCGAACCTTAACCCCGTTATTGAACCTGTTACGCATGGTATTGGAGAGGGGCCGCCTGGTTATCAGATTTAGTGAGATATCTATGGAGGACTCGGCAGTGGCTAACATCCGGTTGATTTCGGCTTCCGTACTGCCCTGGGGACTAAAGTAGAGCCGTACCTGCGTCTGATCTTCTCCGATGAAAAACACCGACGGATTCACAACTTCCTTCTCTTCGCTGAACCGTGCATCGGAAGCGTTGAAACTGCCGGATTCCGCCCCCCACATCTGATTGAACTCAAGAAGGTATGCCCGTGCCAGGGCCACATCCTGGATATTCAGCATATTTTGAAATTGGTCATTGGTTCCGGAATCGGTAGCATTCCAGGAACTCGTCACAACCCAGGGTTTTGTGGGATCATCATGATGTGCATCGAAAATCGCAAATTTGTTGTGCTGCTGCTCCTGTCCCAGGCTCTGAACGGCATGCACCCCGGACGACTGCAAATGGCTGATGACATTGTTGGTTGTACCGGTATGGCCGGATGCTATCACACGAACATTCACACCCCTTTGTTGCGCTGCAACGATAGCTTCTGCAATATCATCACCAACGCTGCCACTGATGCTGTAGAAAGCCAGCTCGGCTGTTTCCTCCGAATTGTCGATGCGCTCAATCAACTTGTCCCGGAAATCAACATTCGCATCCGCTTCGCGGTATTTTGCCAATGTGTGATTGACACTCTTGTTGAAAAAGGCCAGTATTTCACCGGTGGCATCGGATGGTGAGGCGGTTGATGTTATATGTATGTTGCTGAAACTCGTGTCCGCATCGGCGGCTGACCGAATCTGGATTTTGTAAACAGAGGCAGGCTCAAGGTTATCAATGGTTATGCTGTGATCGGTGGTCCAGGTTTCACTGGTTACAGAGCCCATTTCAAGATCCCGGGTTGTTCCGTACCGGACCTCAGAGTGGCCATCATCCTCAGTACTCCACTCGAAAGTGATGGAATTGGCTGTGGCCGAAACTTCGTAGGGTGCGGATGTGACAATGGACGGGCCGTCGATTGCTTCGCGGATATCCTGATAGAACCGGGGTATTAATTGGCGGATGTCCCTGAAACGACTCGCCATCCCCGTGATATTGGCCGGGCCGGAGGGAATGGTTCGGCCCCCAATGTCGGTAAAATTGTCCGCTCTGACTTCGCCGACATCCGTGGCATCGGTCACATCATAATTTGTTCCGGCTGAAAAGAGCCCGGAGCTTTCGAATTCAAGATTTTCGATGCGCACCAGCTCTCCTTCATAATCCCCGGTATTCAGCTGTTGCAGCGTAATAACCTCCGGCTCAATGATATTGGCAGATTCCGGAAAAACAACATACCCTTCGTCATCTACGATCTGAAGCATGTCGTTGAACTCACCGATGTATCCAGTAACGACTATGGAATCACCGATCTGGAGGTCAAGCAACCACTCCTCCCGCATAATATTGTTATTATACCAGGCAATTCCGCCGGTTTCATCCTGGAAGTAGACCGGGCCGGCGAACTGGTCACTGACCGTTACCCAACCGCTTACGGTTACAAGCGTACCCAGGGGGAACCCGCGGGCGTCGGCAATATCAACAGGTTCATCGGGATCCAGACCAGCACCTGTCAGGGTGGCTTCAAATACCGATACGTTTGGGTCATTGCTTTCAATGGTCAATGTGCCGGAAGCAGCACCCTCGGTTTCGGGTTCAAATGTCAGGAGCAGTTCGGTTGATGCTCCGGGTGCAATTTCATTCGGTATCTCGCCCTCCATGCCGAATGCACCGCCTGATACGGAAACATCAGAAAGTATCAGGGTTTCTTGACCGGAGTTGCTGAGACTCAGTACCACTTCAGCCGTTCTGCCCAGAAGGACATTCCCGAACGGAATTTCCTCACCCGGCCCGGCTGCACTTCCGTCGACTTCCACCTGAAGCCTTGGATCCTCGGTCGCCTCAATGAATTCCGTGACTTCAAAATTGTCGATACTGATACGGTCTCCGGCAGTTCGTGTGATGCGGAACCGGATGTCTACGGTAAGATTTATTTCCACTTTAACCTGTTCCAGCTCACCATCGGGTGAAACCAGTTCATCCCCGGCGTCGGTCCAGTTGTTGCCGCCATCCTGCGAATACTGAAGCTGAACCCGTCCGCCACTATCACCGGAAAAGCCTGCATTGGCATGATAGAACCGGACCTCGCCGGCTCCATCGGTATCGAATTGCATGTAAATACTGCCGTCCCGAAGCCGGACCGACTGGCTGCCAATACGTTTGTCACCATCCAGATTGCCAAGAAGTGCCTGGTCAAACATCCAGGTGCCGGATGCCAGTTCCACGGTTCCGGCAGCATAGCCGCCTTTGGATCCCGACTCAAAATCTTCGAAGAGCTGAGCCAGGGAGTTGGCAGGCAATAGTATGGTGAGAAATGCTGATAACAGCAAGGGGCGTAACAGTTGTTGCATGATAAATACCTGAAATATAAGGTGTTGGATAAGGTGTTGGGCGGGCCCGGTGTTACAGATCA
>SLLW01000415.1 GCA_007133875.1 Balneolales bacterium
GCGGCCACCCTGTTTTCGGGTATTAACACTCCGGAAGCGGCGCTCTTTGCCGGAAAAAGTTATTTCGCTATCAGTGACTATACCCTTGCCGGACACTATCTCAGAGGTATAACCCGAGACCATGATCCCCGGATTTTTGATGAAGCCCGCTACACCAGGGCGTTGGTCGATTTCCAGACCGGCCAATTCGGGCGCAGTCTTGATATCCTGAGGGGTATTAAATCGCGACACGCCTACCAGAACCTGCACCGTGATGCTGAGGTACTTTACGAGGAGATTCTGGGTTATCTCACCACGGAGCAACGCCGGGTTGGTTTCATGCAGAGTGAATCTACTCAGGTCCGATTTGATCTGCTGCGCTACGGATTTGACCATATGGTGAAATCGGAGGCCGTTGAACTTATGGGTGAATTGCGTCCATACTATGAGGCAACCGTTGACACCAATGTCCTCAGGGCTTTGGAGCGCAGAGTGGAGCGCCTGCCGGACACGTTGCCTGCATCCCATGAGTTTGGCAAAGCACCGGCTGGTATCGTATATGATATCGGAGTACTGCTTCCCGAGACGGAATCCGGAAGCCGGGAGTGGCAGATCTCCCGATCGCTATACAGTGGATATCTACTTGCAGCCGAAAATTTTAATCGAAATAACGATGACAAGCGCATTCGTCTTCATCATCTGACGACCTCCAACGATTCGCTAACGCATGAAGCTGCAATAGTCAGAATGGCCTGGACCCTTAATGTTGATGCCATCCTTGGCCCCCTTTTCTCCGATGCCGCATACCGGATACGGGATCACGCCGAAAACTATGAAATTCCGGTCATTCCACCACTCGCCAATGCCGATACACTGAACATCAGTCACCCCTATCTTTATCAGATCAATCCCACTTTTGAAGCTCGTGGAATAGCGATGGCCCGGTTTGCAGTCAATGAGCTTGGAATGGATACCCTGGCCGTCATCACCCAAAGCAATCAGCCGGTTGTCCGTGAAGCCCAGGCATTTCGAAACGAAGCGGAGAAACTGGGAGCGAAAATACTCCACTATTTCAGTGAAGATTTTGAAGCCCTGGCCTTTGAGGTCGATCATATAACACCCTGGTTTGCCGGGGATAAACGTTTTATTGATGAAGAGGAGTTTCCTTCCATCAAACCGGTCGATGGCCTGTACATCTCGGTAACCGGTGCAGGATCCGATCAGCTTATCGAATTAATACTCAATGATTTGCAAGCTACTCGCAGCCGGGTGACCATTCTTGGCAACGAAGAGATGGCCCATGTAGAGCTGAGTGATGCCCGACGACAATATTTTGATATCTATTACAGTAATTTTTTCCACAGAGACAATGACCGCAGGGAGACCTACCATTTTCAGAATGATTATCAGGCTTTGACCGGTTCACGTGCCGACAATTTCGCTCATTTGGGATATGATGTGGCGACCTTCCTGTTTGATTCGATCAAAACGCTGCAAAATCCGGCTCGTATCAAGTCCCATTTGCGGCACCGGCCATCTTTTGATGGGGTTATTACCAATATTGATTTCCGCAGTACACATGTTAATCAGGGACTCCATTTCCTGAAAATCGAGCGTGACGAGACCGTGTTATACATACCGGAGAAAGAGGAAGAAGAGGAAGAAGAGGAAGATACTGATGATGACTAGTTCTGCTGCCAACTACTGGTGATCTGCCACCATAACGGCCACCTCTCCGGCTCATAGCCGATGCAACCTCCCCGGCTGCAAACGCATTACGGTTTCAAAAGCCCCCTCCTGTTTATCACCATCTGCACTACTTCCGGACCATGGGAAACCGTGAAAACAGGCCGAGACTTTTCCTGGGAAAATACCCTTCGTTGACCGATCGAACATCCTCAACAGAAACAAATGCTTTGGGGGTCTTCTCTTTGATGATATGGATCATTTTTTCAAGGTCTTTCCTTTTGATAATGCTCAGAATCAACCGGACGGATCCGCTTATCCCGCTTGCAGATACTGACGTGACCCCAAAATCCTGATCCTTGAGGTAAGCAATCAATTCCGTTGCATCTTCGCTTGTTATGGTCCGGACACAGAGCAGGCCCATCGCAATTTTCTCTTCCAGATAAATCCCGATAAAATTGCCGAATGAGAAACCCGCGGCATAGGCAAAATAGAGCCCCACATTGGTCAGGCTTTGCATGATCTGGCCAATGGCCAACAACCAGATCAGCGATTCAAAGAATCCGACCAACGGAGCAAGAATCTTCATGCCCCGGGATACGAAGATAATACGCAGGGTTCCCAGGGTGACATCGATAACCCTTGCAAAAAAAATCAGCAACGGCAGAAGCACCAGGCTAAACCAGTCAAATTCCATAGTCAATACATCCATACTTCCGCAACCCTCCTTCCGGAATACCTTCTCATAGTTTTACTCAGCCTCGCGAAGTGCCTCCTGACGCTCCATCTCGGCTCGTTTTTGCCGCTCCTGACGCAACCAATCGGTCCATTCCCGGCTTTTCCGGCGGTGCTCCGCATACGTCCGGGAAAAGCCATGGGTTCCTTCCGGTGTTGCCACCATGTACATATAATCATGATCTTCGGGAAAGAGTGTCGCCCTGATGGACGAAAAGGATGGATTGGTAATCGGACCGGGAGGCAACCCGTGAATGCGATACGTATTATACGGATGATCTATCCGGTAATCGGCGTAGATCAGCCGGCTGCGCTCCCCTTTGGCATAGTTAACGGTCGGATCGGCCTGTAACCGCCAGCGTTGGTTCAGCCGGTTCCAGTACAAGCCGCTGATGGCCGGTTTTTCATGATCGTACCGTGCTTCCCATTCGACAATGGATGCCAGTGTGGTAATTTCATCAATATCCCTTCCGAGCTCCTCCAGCCGATCGGCATAAGGTAATGTGACCCGGTTTTCAAATTCTGACAAGATCCTCTCCAGAATCCTTTCAGGGGTGGATGTCCAGTACACCTCGTAGGTGTCCGGTAATAGTCGGCCATAGAGTTGATGTGCTTTCAGGTTATGGCGATTTAAAAAAGTGGTATCCTGCATTGCCATACGCAACTCATCTTCATCGAATTTCATCTGGCGTGCAATATGGATTTTCAAAGCACCCTTGGACGCACCTGTCGGTACCCGCAGCGGTTTCGGGTCCTGATGCCCTAATGCCAGTTTTGACAAAAATCCGGAATAATCCAGCGGCCCCTCAACGACATAACGACCGGCGCTAAAACGCCGCCAACCCAAAATGTTCGAGGCCCATACCAACTCATCATGGTCAAACTCCACCAGATTCTCCTCCAATTGCTCAATAAGTTCCTCCAGATCAATGGTTTCATGAATCAGCAGTTCCGTACCTGCTGGTGCTTCAAGTGCCGCAGGCTGATTCAGCCGATAGTTCCGGGAGAGAAATACGAACAAGAAA
>SLLW01000275.1 GCA_007133875.1 Balneolales bacterium
GACCAATGCCTCGTATAGCCACCAACCGTTCATACAGTTCCCGTGGAGGCATTTTTTCAATAGCATGAAGTACACTTTGTGTGTTTCCACTTTCCTTACGCGCGTTATCCGGTGGGTCTGAAGGGCTCGGTGTGTCGGTACGTTCCATGCTTTGACTTGTAAAACGGCCATATAGAAGTTCATAGGCCAGGCCGGTCAGGTATTCCCCTTTTCGGAGTGATAGCCCGTGTTTTTTCATTGATACCGGGTCTGCTGTGAGCAGTCGCTGCGGTCGTGGCCAGGCCGGTATGACCTCATTATCTGACTCCAAACGTGTGCCATAGGCAGTGCGCACGCCATATACCATCTTTTTTGCGGTCGGTTTATGTTTGATTTGGGTCTGAATGATTCTGTTTACGGCATCTTCGAAAAAATGTGCCCGGCTGATGCGCTTTAATCCGTAAAGCTCCTGAAAAGCCGGCCCAAGCACGGGATCATCCCCGGCCTGTTCATAAAAAGGGGCCAGGTCAAGATCTGTTCCGAGTATCCGCCGTATTACCGTATCCGCTTCCGACTGTTCGGTTTTTGAAAGGGCCTCATGAGCTTTTACCGTGAATTCGGGAGTATCCACATCCCCATTGAAAAAAATGGTAACCAGGATGTCACGTCCGGACAGGGGGATGGGCCGGGTAAACCCGTTATCAAAAATTACTTCGGGGTTGTGCTCATAATCGAAATAGGAGTCCACATCCAGGCATAGATAGAAATCATGCGGAGGCTGCGAGGGAATATTCCAGATCTTTTTGGACATGAAAAAGGGGTGTTATTTGCATTACCGGTTAGAAAGGTGTCAGCATTCAGACACCTTTGGCAATGAGACCTCCTAACCAAAAATCACTCCGAGGATGCGGAATGTAAGCCAGATATAAAAAGCGGCAAGAATGGAGACAAACAGATTCGGCTTGAATGTCAGGTATTTGTACCGGATCATCAGCGGCTCAATCAGGAATTCCAGAGCAATGATGATTCCAATGATATAAAATGCCAATGGTGTAAAATAATAGTTAAAGAACCAGAGCACCATGGCGGCAATCAGATTGAAAAATCCCAGAGGAGTCGTGAATACTTCCAGGAAATATCGTCCGACCGGTTCGCCGGAAAGCAACATCTGCAACAGTACGTTCAACACAAAAAGGAGTATAAATACGGTTACAGTAAGTGACTGTTTGGTTTCTTTTGCCATAGTGAAATTTATATTGATGGGTAATCAGCTGTAAATCAAAGAGTAGGGAGAGAAGATACGTACCGGCTCATCCAAATAATCTGAAAGCTGCTTGGCTGAAACGGTTTCGGATGATACCTTACCGTTTATCAGATGATTCTAAAGATACACACGAATCAATTATAAAAAAGAAAGCGGTCAATAAAATACACTGCGGGTGTAATACATAACACAATCCAGTCAGTAATTTCAGCCCTGCTGAAACCAGTTTATCCAATTTCCCAACCCATATGTCACATTCCAACATCCGGATAACCAAAGCTTCCGGCGAAGAGGTTCCATTCTCTGAAGAAAAATTGCGGACATCCCTCGAGCGGTCCGGTGCTACCGATACCCAGATCAACGCTGTCGTCGAAGAGGTTCGGGATGTGCTGTATGATGGAATCGGAACCGGAAAAATCTACCGTAAAGCGTATGATATCCTGCGGAAAAAATCCCAATCCAAAGCAGCGCGATATAAACTGAAAAAAGCGATCATGGAGCTGGGCCCGTCGGGATATCCGTTTGAGAAGTTTGTCGGAGCTATCCTTGAACAACAGGGATTCCGCACAAGGGTAGGGGTCACTGTTCCGGGGCGGTGTGTTACGCATGAAATAGACGTTATGGCCGATAAGAATGGAAAACTGGTGATGGTGGAGTGCAAGTTCCATAATCGGCCGGGTGTAAAATGTGATGTAAAGGTTCCGCTTTACATCCATTCCCGGTTTCGCGATGTTGCGATTGGCCGCAGGGAAAATGAAGAGACACGATTTTCTGAATACGAAGGATGGATCGTAACCAATACCCGATTCACTGATGATGCCGTTACATACGGAACCTGCTCCGGCCTGGTTATGCTGGGGTGGGATTATCCCCGGAACAGCAGCCTGAAAAAGAGGATCGGCCTGGCCGGGCTTCATCCGGTGACTTGCTTAAGTACTTTGAATAACAAAGAAAAGAGTTATCTGCTTGAAAATGGCGTTGTTTTATGTCGCAAGGTTCCGGAAAATGAAAATATGCTGAGGGATATGGGAGTATCGGACAGCCGAGTTGTCAAAATCATTGACGAATGTGATGAACTGGTAAACGAATTGGATGTGCCCGGCGAGTAACCGGCGGCTATTTTTTTTCTGATATGCGCGATTCCATAAGGCGGTGGTCGCGGGAAAACAGAACCCGGTAGGCCAGCAAAACAACACCCAGTGTTGCAAGAGCGGTACAGGCGGCTATCATAAACATGATCACCATTTGATACCGCACCGCATCCATCGGATTGGCACCCGCCAGAATTTGCCCGGTCATCATTCCCGGCAAACTGACGATTCCCATGATCATCATGGCGTTGACAGTCGGAATCATACCTGTTCGCAAGGCTTCGCGAATCTGCTCATGAGCAGCCTCCCAACGACTGGCTCCGTGTGACAACATCGTCTCTATCCAGTTCCGGTTTGTGGTGCAGCCCTCCATCATCCGGTCAAGTCCAAGGGAAATGCCGGTCAATGCATTGCCCAACACCATCCCCAACAGGGGGATAAGGTATTGCGGGTCGTACCAGGGCGATACGTTCAGTATTCCGGTTATGGCTGCCCCGGTAACCAGAAAGGCACTCGCGCCGATTGTCACGAGGCTATTCCAGAAAATACCCGGAAACCGCCGGCTGGTCCGGTTCACAGCGGCAATGCCGGCCAGCGTAGCCATAATTACCGCCATCAGAATAATCATAAGCGGATCCCGTGTCTGAAAAATCCACTCCAGGATCAATCCAACCAGGATCAGCTGGATGGTCATACGTACAGCCCCGACAATCAGATCTTTTGCCATACCGAGCCGGAGCAGCACCGATAGTCCAATATTGACCAGTAACAGCAGTGCCGCCAGGCCAAGTTGCAGATTGGATATTACGATGTAGGATGTGTTTTCCAAATCTCAAAAGGTTGTCCTGGTAAACCAGGGTTGTATTTATGTAACAGCAGGATCGGCCATTTTATAGAGCGAAACAGAGCTGGTGGTCATCCGGTCAAGCTGGCGGGTATCATGGCTGGTCCAGACCAGACTTCGGGTCTTGTCTTCCTGGACCCAGAGATCGATCAGGTGCTCCATACGGGATACCATCTCCTCGTCCAGATTGGAGGTGGGTTCATCCAGCAGCAGAACAGACGGTTTGAGTAGCAGCGAGCGGACC
>SLLW01000292.1 GCA_007133875.1 Balneolales bacterium
CCGCAACTTCGCGTCCGAGCATGTCATAAACGGCCAGCCGCACCTGTGACGGCCGGGGCAGGTCGTACCCGATAACCGTGACCGGGTTGAATGGATTGGGATAGTTTTGTGCAAGATGAAGCTCTTGCGGAAGTTCTTCGTCCATATCAGGAACATCCAGTGGTGTCTGGTCGACAATCAGCTTGAACCGTCCCCCCTCACCATCCGTTGTATCGGCAGGTTCCATCGGTTGAATACCCTTCATCATCTGTAACCTTTCGGAATTTTTCGCAATTGTTTGATCACCGGCATGCCGAAATGTATACGAAGAGGTCGTAGCGAGGTCAACCGATTCATCGCGGTGTAAATCGTTCAGCGTAATACGCCACGCATCCGGCAAAGCATCCATGCCTTCCCAACGGATGGTGAATTCGCCGTCCATTTGGTAGGTATCTAATGACATCGGGAGTGTGATCCGTCCCTCGTGATCTACGGGACGCGACTCCCGGGCTTTATGGACGGAACGACCATTCTGTTCCCCGATAAAGGACAAGGTGGCATAGGTTCCAGACAAAGGAGTCAGTTTTGTAGCATCAAACCGATCCCACTCATCGGTCGCATCGGCATGAAACATTAATGAAACGGCCCGATCTATTGAACGTATTCCAGTCCCGGAATCGAATCCTTCCAATTCAAAGTCGAGCTGAACGAATTTCGGTTCCCGCTCTTTGTAAAACCCGGCATCATCGCCACCGGCATCTGCAAACGGAATCGTGATGATCCCGGCATCACCCCTGTTTTCAATCATAAAGCCTTGCCATGGAGCTACGGCATCGCCATCAAGAGCACCCAAACCTACCAATTTCCAGGTACCTGTTGCTGAAGCACCTGTGACATGGGTTTCGGTCTCATCACTCCAAACCTGTGCAATGGTACCGATTTCCGCACCCCCGCTCCCCCAGTCCGCCAAACCGGTGAGGTTAAGATCATCTGCAAACGGATTTCCTATGAGATTAAACCCCTCATGAATCCCCCCGACTATGACATCTTCGGTCGGGGATACACCGGGCACACTCAGGGTAAACGCATCAAGCGGCACACCGGGACCGGCATCATCATCCCAGAAATACCAAATAAAGCCGGTTCCGGAGCTGATGGGCGTATCTGTATCGGTGGGAGCTACCCAGCTGTCGGGACCCCGGAAATAGAAGTTGGGATCCAGCTCATCAAAATTGGCATCATCATACTCAGGATAGAGCACATTTGTGCCGCTGAACCCCTGGATCACGTTCCGGGCACCTAATTCGGCAACTGTGATTCCGTCAACCGGCAGGGACAGCATACGCCAACCGGGATTTTCTGAGAACGTAATTGATTGGCTATCGAAACTTGTCCAGGCCACATTGTCAATGGCAACCTGATTACCGGTTGGTGATGCCGCCTGTTCAAATCGGATCACAAAATCGCCCGGTACGTCAACGGTTATCATTCCGGAATTCAGCACCACCCCTTGTTGATTATCGGATGTGACTGTTGCTGCCACCTCCCCATTGACCAGTACATTCAGGTGCACGTTATTGCTGAATGCCTGCATATAATCAAATCGTAATGTCCTGATTCCACCGGTTATGGTTCCCGATTCAATAAATGATTCATGATTTTGCTGAAGCGTTGGTGTAAAATCACTGATCATGATATCACCGCGTGCCCCTGCAAATGACCAGGTTGATCCGTCTTTGCCTTCAAAGGTGCCACTTTGATAACTGCCCGATGATACCGGAAAACCGGCAAAATCCTCCAGGTTTTCGGGTAGAACCATACCGGAAACCGTACCGGCCACACTGGTTGCCGATCCGCCGGAAACAGTGACATCACCGGAATAGTCACCCGGTTCCAACCCTTCCCGGAGCCTGACGTAGACTGCTTCATTAACGGAGCCCGCATCCGCATTGACGGATACCGAACTGCTGAATTCGTTGTCATCCAGTGAAATCCCGAAGTTGGCGGGAGCTGTGATGGTGACTACGGCATCATCGGGTTCCAGATTGGTTCCGCTCACTGCAAACAACTGCGAAAGTGACGGGCCTTCCCCTTTTGAATAAACAAAACCCTGCTGTGATGATGGCGAAATATCAAAAATGGGTTCACTGTGGTGTACCGTTCCGGAGAGCTGTATATCATCAACCCGAAAAGCACCTCCGCCCGTAGTCTGCCTGGAACCATTGTCCCAGCCAATGATTTTCACCTCAACAGCTGATTCCCCCTGGAGTGACAATGGGTGTTCAAATGGCAGTGTTTCATTCTCAGCCACATCTGCCGAAATAATTTCCGTCCCATTCACTGTTACCGTCATTGCAGACGGGCCGGCCCCTGTAGCCCGGTATAAAAACGATATCGAAGTCAGATCAAAATGATCCGCTCCATCCGTTGATAATGTAAAAGAAAAATATTTGCCGTCCGCTGCGGACCCGGCACTCCAGCCGCTATTTCCCTGCCCGTAGGGGGTCCCGCTACCGGTCCAGGTCCCGGCATGAGACGATCCAAATCCGATAGACCCGGAACTTATCTCCATTTCCGTTGCCTGTAGTCCGGCCGGCAGGCTCGTCGGTTCCGCAGAGTTGCCGGTAAACGGATAGTCAACAAGGATGGTTTGCCCCCGTGTTACGGAACTGCCCCCCATCAATATCATAAAAACCGTCATTGCACCCAACAAGCAGCACATAAACCTGTAAAAACTGTATTCCTTTTCCATAACCGTTAACATTGTTGTATATGATAATTATTGCGTAAATGCTGATTCACGCACGCATCTCATACAGTCTCCGTCGTAGTTACCATCGACAGGACTTTCCCCGGGTTACCAGTCACCCGGTTGTTACGGATCCGATAAAAGGAGCTCCCTTGATTCCATGAACAGTCTACCCAATCTCAGGGCTTTTGGAAAGACCGAAGATGTGCGAATGGTCCCCTATATGTTGTAAGGAAAACGCTCTTGCACTTTGCATCAGGTTTACGCCCATGATTAACATACTCCGCCATTAATAACTATCTTTTTGTTTTTTTATGCTTACACTACCCCGAAATGCTTTCCCTTATTTCATAATCAGCAAGTCCTGGCGATAATGATACCATCTGCACTTCTGAAAAGCATATACCATACAGGTACAAACCGGGCCTGATGTCGGTACGTACAATACACCTTCATGTATTACTCATTATTCCGATCATTTTCCCGAAATACTAATTGAAACGGAGCACCCTATGACTTTTTATACCAATTCCGGCACTTCCCAATCCGTGACCCGTTCACATTGGATTTTCAGAAACGGTTTGGGCCGCACCACGCTAATAGGTTTCCTGCTGGTAGCATCATCCTGTGGTATTTTTGGTAGTGATGATGATCCGGATGATCA
>SLLW01000335.1 GCA_007133875.1 Balneolales bacterium
CGCATGAAGAGGCCCAAAAGAAAATGAGTCGATGGCTCAAATAATCTGGACGGAACCGGCACTTCAAGAACTCGATGAAATTGCTGATTACATTTCTCTGGACAATCCTAATGCTGCAAGTAAGCTTGTTCGCACTGTTTTTAAACGTGTAGCTCAATTGCGCGAACATCCAAAATCAGGAAAACCGGTAGAAGATCTGGAAGAGTTCGATTATCGCAGATTATTGGTTTCGCCTTGCCAGATTTTTTACAGAGAAGAAAATAACGGTGTCTATATCATCCATGTAATCAGAGATGAACAATTACTTCATCTTGATATTCTAAGGATACGGTAAACCCCGGCAGCTGACTGCGATACCCCGGAACGCCCTTCCTCTCCGCACCATCCGCGCGGAAAATTATTCCCCGACACCGCCCCCTAAGCCGGGATTAATCACCGAGATACCACCGGCCCCCGGTTTGCTATCATTCATGTTTTTTACTCAAAAAAGAAGTTGCCTCCCTAAGATTTAAAGTGTTATATTAAGATTTTCACATATATGAGCTATGTTTTTTGTTCGTATTCGAGCAAAATTTCTGTATGGGCCAAATTTCCGGCGTGGTTTTTGACCGGTATCGTCAGGTAATTTATCACCCACGTTTTGTCTTTTTGTGGAAAACACGCGGCCCCTCATCCGCGCATCTGCTGTTTGAGGAATCTGCCGCAACCTGATCATCACTTCCGGGCCACGCCTGAGTCAATGCATTGCAACATATGGGACTCACAAGGCGGAGCTGTATCGGCCCGATATTCCGACCCAAATAATTGCTCGAATCACTGATTACATCAAAAACCCGCATCCGGCTGCTGCTCAAGTTTTTTTCGAACGACCGGACCCAGGCGTATCTGCGAGGACTCGCCGAGGAATTCAGCGAATCGACAAACGCCATCCGGCTTGAACTCAACCGCCTCTCAGAAGCCGGCCTCATCACCTCCACACCCAACGGACGCAAGCGCATGTACCGCGCCAACGCCCGCCATCCGCTCTACCCGGAGCTGCAGAGCCTGACCCGCAAAAACCTCGGCCTCAACCACGTCAGCGACATCATCGGCAAACTGGGCACCGTCGAAAAGGCGCTGGTGACCGGCGACTACGCCCGCGGACGCGATTCCGGCCTGATCGACCTCATGATCGTCGGCGATGTCAACCAGATGTACCTGGCCAAACTGACCCAAAAGGTCGAAAAACTGATCAAACGACGCATCCGGACCCTCGTGCTCTCCAAAAAGGAGTACCGCGACATGAAAGGCGATCACGGCACCGACGACGCGCTGGTGCTCTGGTCGGCCGACACCGAAAGCCGGCCCAAAGCATTCCAACAATAATCACCACCCGAACATCATTACACCCCATTCCGAACCCGACCATTGAATGATATGACCATTTTTGTCCGCTTTGTTTTTAGCCTGGCCACCGCCGGCCTGCTCCTGCTCACCCTGCCCGCCATCCCGACGGCCGCACTCTCCGGCCCCGGATCCGCACCGATCGGCACCGCGCAGGCCCAGAATCTGGACGCGTCCGACCTCTCCAATGTCCGCGCCGATGACCTCAGCGACGAACAGCTGCGCAACTACATCCAGCGCGCCCGCTCCCAGGGCATCTCCGAATCGGAAGCGCTCAACATGGCCCGCCAGCGCGGCATGTCCGCCTCGGAAATCAGCGTGCTGCGTGACCGCATCCGGCAGATGGAGCAGCAACAGGAGACCGACACCGCCGAAACCAGGGAACGACGGGAACCCGCCCGCGGAGAAATGGTCATGACAACCCGCGACCTGCCCGATGTCGACCCGCAGGATAACATATTGCGCCGCACGTTCGGCAGCGAAGTGTTCCGGCACGAAGCGGTGGCTTTCGAACCGTCCCGCCACGTACCCACCCCCAAGACCTATGTACTGGGATCGGGGGATGAAATTGTGATCGATATCTGGGGCCAGGCCACCGCCGTGCACCGCCTGGAGATCAGCCCCGAGGGGAGCGTCACCATCGACAACCTCGGCCCGATCCAGCTCCACGGACTCACCATGCAGGAGGCCGAAGAGCGCATCATCGGACAACTCCAGTCGCTCTACTCCGGACTCCGGCCCGGCAGCGCCGACCAGAACACCTTTGCCCGCGTCTCACTCGGACAGCTCCGCAGTATCCAGGTGACCGTCGTCGGAAATGTGCGGACCCCGGGGGATTATTATGTCTCCTCACTGTCGACCGTCTACAACGCCCTCTACCGCTCGGGCGGGCCCAACGCGCGCGGATCGTTCCGGGAGATTCGGGTGATCCGGGACAGCGAAACCGTGGCCGAATTTGACCTGTACGACTTTCTGATCAACGGCGACCAGGGCGACAACATCCGGCTCAATGACCAGGATGTGATTATGGTCAGGCCCTATGATCGGCGCGTGGATATCACCGGCGAGGTGAAGCGCACCGGGCTGTTCCAGATGAAAGCCGACGAAACCCTGGCCGACCTGATCCGCTACGCCGGCGATTTCACCGAAAACGCGTACACCCGTCAGCTGCGCATCCATCGCAATACCCCGGTGGAGCGGTCGATTGTGACGGTGAACAGCGAAAATTTCGACCGGTTCCGGCTGCAAAGCGGCGATGAGGTGTTTGTGGGCGAGATTCTTGATCGATTTGAAAACCGCGTGGAGATCGAAGGGGCGGTCTGGCGCGAGGGGACGTTTGAACTTACCGAGGGGATGACCCTGTATGATTTGATCTCCGAGGCCGATGGCCTGCGCCCCGACGCCTACCGCACCCGCGGCATCATCAACCGGCTGCAGGATGATTTTTCGTTTGAACTGGTGGCCTTTGATGTCGCCCGGGTTCTGGAGGATCCGGACCGGTACGATATTCCGCTCAAACCCGAGGACCACGTGCGGATCCAGAGCATCTTTGACATGCGCGAGGAGCGGACGGTGGACATCTCCGGGGCGGTACAGAACGACACGACCGCCGCCTGGCGCGAAAACATGACACTCGAGGATCTGATCCTCAAGGCGGACGGCTTCCGCGAGTCGGCCAGCGAGGCGCGGATCGAAGTGGCCCGCCGCATCATCGGCGAAGCGGCGCCCGGTGAGCGGGGGACGCAACTGGCCGAGACCTTCACTTTTGAGGTATCACGCGACCTGGAGCTGCGCGAAGAGGACAAACAATTTACGCTACAGCCGTTTGACCGGGTTTTTGTGCGGCATCGTCCCGAATACACCGTGCAGCGCAATATCCGGGTCGAGGGGGAGGTGATGTACCCCGGCGCCTATACACTGGCGGACCGCAGCGAACGGATATCCGATGTGGTGGCGCGGTCAGGCGGACTCACCCGCGAGGCCTATCTGCCCGGTGCCACGCTGATCCG
>SLLW01000274.1 GCA_007133875.1 Balneolales bacterium
GGAACCGGAATTGCAGCTTCTGGCTGATTCCGGGGACACGAGAACGACTATCGAACTTACCGACGGCAGCACAGTGACACTGCGCCCCCACTCTGCGTTGTACCAGAAAGCGGTGACAGAGTCCGAACACTCATACGCCCTGGCGGGAGAGGCTTTATTTGATGTGAGTCCGTCGTCGGACAGGATATTCTCTGTCGAAGCCGGACCGGGACGGGTTGTTATCGCCGGCACAAGGTTTAACCTCAATTACCGCGGACAGGAAACGCGGGTCTACCTGCTGGATGGAATTGTACAGTTTGAAACCCTTGACCGCGAACAGCAAATCGAAATGACACCCGGAATGTCCGCCGTCATTGATGAGCAGGATGGCCTGAGCGGGCCCTTCGACTTTGAGGCGGAGGAGGTCACCGCTTGGGTACATGACCGCCTCTATTTCCGTGACCGGCTCGCATCCTCCATCCTTGCCGAAATGGAGCATCATTTTGATATCACTATTGCAGCACCATCGGGCGTCAACCGCGAACGCCTTGGCGGCTCCATCGCTCTGGAAACCGCCGGGCAAAGCCTGGATGATCTTGGAGTGGTGCTGGGTGGCGAATTCGTCCGCACCGGTGAGCGGACCTATGAATTCCGACCCGAATAATAAGCCACCTGTCGACCCCATTTCCATGTCATTATGCAGCACATAAGCAAGCTGACATTTTTCCTGTTGATCGTTACACTGGTGCCGTCCGCACCGCTGTATGCCGGCTTTTCATTTCAGAATGAGCCGTTGCAATCCGTCATCCAAAAAGTTCAGAGCGAAACGTCCTACTACTTTCTGTATCGGGAATCACAAATAGCCGGAATCCGCATCACGCTCGAAACAGACGCAGATCAGGTTATCCCGGATCTGCAAACCGAGCTGGCAAGAGAGGGTATATCACTTCGTGTGGATGATGACCGAAACCAGATCTTCTTGGTCCGTATGGCGGTGAACGAACGGGAACTCCCATTACGCGAAATCCGCATGGATGGTCAGGTTGTGGATGCATCAACCGGCGAGCGCCTGCCATTTGCGACACTGAGCTGGCGCCAGGATGGGGAGCTGAGAGGTATCACAGCCAACACATCCGGAAGATTTGCCGTCCGGACACGCCTTAGGGAAGATCAACTGACCGTCACGGCTTCCTATCTGGGCTATCGGAAACAAGAGCTGCGCATTGATCTTACCGAATCCGGTCGAATCGAGGACCTCACGCTGCGTCTGGAACCGGAGGCCATCTCCGGAAACGAGATCATGATTACCGCCTTTTCCGGATACAACCCTTCGGATACGATTATGACCGGATTGATGGATGCCGGACGATTCAGTCCGCTCGGTGAATCCAGCACTATCCGTGCCCTGCAATCGCACCCATCGGTCGCCAAGGTGGCGGCCCTTAATGACGGCATACACGTACGTGGGAGCACATCGGATGGCTTCCTGGTGATGCTCGACGGGATGCGCATTTTCAACCAGAGCCATTTGTTTGGTATGCTGGACAGCTTTAATGCCGATGCGATTCAGTCAGCCGGCTACTATTTCGGGGTCGTTCCTGCGTACATGGATGCTCCCACCGGCGGTGCGCTGAACCTGATCACACGCACCGGCTCCCGGAATGAGCACCGGCAGCAGGTTGCCCTCAGCAACACCAGTATCAGCGGAAGCTTTGAAGGACCGCTTGGAGACCGGAGCAGCTGGCTGGTATCTGCCAGAACCTCCTATATGGATCAACTGAACTGGTTCAATAATTCCAGGCTGGTGCAGTGGGGACTCGATATCGACCGGCCCCTGCGTCTGGCAGTTGATACGCCGGATTTTACCGACCTGGTCTTGCAGCCGGGTGCCGCATCCGTGCAGTACCTTGACCTGCATGGCAAACTGTATCACGAAACATCCGGTAACGGCCGTTTTATCTTCGCCGGGTACCTGGGAGGCGACCGCACTTCGCAGATGGCCAGCCGCCGTACCCGCACAGCCGGCATCGACCGCACCTTTTCATTTGAAGAGGTGGAGACATCCAATCAATGGGGCAATGCGTTGATGAGTCTGACCTATCAGCAGCAGGTGCTTCCGAATTTGCACAGCTCCACGACAACCGGTTTCAGCTCCTACGAAACAGCGTTCGACAAAGACGATTTTGTCTATACCCGGATTTTGCAGGAAGAAGATACTGAAAGTATCACCATATTTACATATCCGTTCCGTAACCGCAGCGCCATCAATGAAATACGAGTAAACCAGGAACTCGATTACCGCCAAGACCGGTTTGCAGCAATTTTTGGCGGATCCTGGCGATATTACCGTGGTGAATATGGGGAAGACTCCTTTGACCGTCCCTCCTTTTTCACACAATCTGAAGCACATCTTGGAAATATTTTTCTGCATACCGAGTGGAATCCGTGGGAATTTCTGAGTCTGGATGCCGGTGGACGGTTCTATTACTTCAGTAACGGCAGCAAATTCATGCCTGCACCGCGGTTCCAAATCCGGGTTTCGCCGGTATCCGGAGTGCATGTCACCGGAGGATATGCGGTCAATCACCAGTTCCTTCACAAGGTATCCCTGAAAAACGCCGTCACCGCTGATGTCTGGATTCTTTCGACCGATTCGCAACCACCGGCCACATCCACCCTTTATTCGGCCGGAATCGAATATGCTCCCGTTCCCCTCCTGTACCTCAAAGCCGAAACCTATCTGAAAAAATTTGAGGATATGAGAATCCACGAACGAAATACGCAATCACTGGTCAATACATTCTCCGGTACACCCTGGTTTATCCAGAACAGCGGGGAGTCAAGGGGGGTGGAGATGATTCTTCGGAACCGGTTTCGCGATGTTACCTTTACGCACAGTTATACCCTTTCCGAAATGACGTTCCGCAATCCAAACCTGTTGGACGGAGCCCGTTTTCATCCTGAGTGGGATCGTACGCATACCTATAACCTGGTGCTGGAAGTCCGTATCGGGAGTAACCTCCAGTGGTATCTGTCGTGGCTCATGATGAGCGGAGCGCCCAACTCCCTCGCTACATTCGGGAACGATGACAGGGAGCGTCTGGATGCTTATTACCGGTTGGATACCAGTTTGGATTACCAGTGGCGGCTGACCGGTTCGGTGCTGCTTGAGACCGGCTTTTCCATATTCAATGTATTGAACAGGGAGAATGTCTGGTATCGGAATTATGCTTTTAACTTTGAGGAAGTCCGATCCATCCCCCGCTTGCGTCCGGTACCGGTGGATGTACTCGATCTTGGGATTCAGCCGTCCTTTCGTATCGCCCTCTCTTTTTAAGCCTGGGCCTGTGGCTCCAGGCTCCCGATATAGTCCCCGCAATGGTCATCCCGACCGCATGA
>SLLW01000357.1 GCA_007133875.1 Balneolales bacterium
GACGAAATGCATCACGTGATCAGTGACGAGGCCGAAGAGTTGGTTTTATCACCGGATACCCGGTATATCGCTTTTAAAGATCAGCACAATATCTATGTTGCACCGATGCCGCGTGCCGGCGGAGACCCACTGGTGATATCTTCCGGAAGCACCTCCATTCCGACACGGCAACTCACCCGGTACGGCGGTGACTGGATCAGCTGGTCAGCAGATTCTCAAAACCTGATTTTCAGCCTGGGTGATGCTGTTTACAAGCAGGAGGTGCGCCCATTATTCGGTATCGGCGACACACCGCAAGAGGAGACAGAGAATCCCGATGACTGGCGTGCCGGCAATGCCATATATCAACCCGAAATTTTTCAGATAAACCTTGAACTTCCGGTGGCCAAACCGGAAGGGGTAACGGCATACGAAAACGCCCGTATTATCACAATGAATGGCGATGATGTCATTGAATCCGGTACCATTCTCGTCAGGGATAATCGAATTATAGAAGTAGGGCCGATGAACCAGGTGAGCATCCCTGAGGATGCCCGGGTTTTTGATCTTTATGGAAAAACCATCATGCCCGGGATTGTGGATGTCCATGCACATATGGGGTATGTGGCACTGGACATCACGCCGAATCGGCTGTGGGAATACGAGGCGAATCTGGCATATGGCGTAACTACCACACATGATCCATCAGCCAGTACACAATCTGTGTTTGCTCTTGCAGAACAGGTTAAGGCGGGCAGGATGATCGGCCCGCGAATCTACTCAACCGGCTTTATTCTTTATGGCGCCGAGAACCCGAATAAAGCCGTTGTCGAGAGTCTGGATGATGCGCGGCATCATCTGCTCAGGCACAAAGCTATTGGGGCAACATCGGTGAAAAGTTACAATCAGCCCCGTCGCGACCAGCGTCAGTGGATTTTGGAGGCGGCCCGTGAGATCGGGTTGCATGTCTATCCCGAAGGCGGATCAATGCTGCAGCACAACATTACCATGATCATTGACGGTCATACGGGCATCGAGCACGCCATCCCGGTGGCACCATTGCGCAATGATATGCTCGCACTGCTGGGTGTTTCCAATGTCGGCTACACTCCGACGCTGGTGGTAGGTTATGGCGGCATTTGGGGTGAAAATTACTGGTATCAAAAACATGATGTCTTCGAAGACCGGAGGCTGCTGCAATTTGTTCCGCGACATGTTGTTGATGCCCGTGCGCGACGCCGGCTTAAAGTGCCCGATTCGGAGTTTTATCACTTTGAACTTGCAAATTCGGCCCACCAGGTCGTCAGTGCCGGAGGCCGGGTACAACTTGGCTCACATGGTCAATTGCAGGGTCTTGCAGCACACTGGGAACTCTGGATGTTCGTACAGGGTGGCATGTCCGAGTTGGAGGCGATCCGGGCTGCTACCATCCACGGAGCCGATTATTTGGGATTGGGGAATGACCTGGGTTCCATTGAACAGGGGAAACTGGCAGATTTTATCATATTGAACCGAAATCCTCTCGATGATATCAGGAACTCGGAAACGGTCTATATGATTGTTAAAAATGGTCAGGCATGGGATCGAAATCTCAATGAGCTGTTTCCGGATGAGCGTGAACGAAGGCCCTACCGGTTTCAGCGATAATGTCGGTGCTTTTTGAGTTATGCGGAGGTATTACGAGATCATATTGTTGATGCCGTCGTAAATAAACTGGATGGAGAGTGCTGCGAGAATGACCCCAAGAAACCTGCGGATGATTTCATCACCGGTATGGCCGACCAATCTCCTGAGGTGGCGCGAAGTGAGCATCAGCAGGAGTGTCAACAGCGAAATGGTCAAAATGGCAGCTATGATGGCGATATGATTGGAAGGGGATGAAGAGCTGGAAAACAGCAGTATGGAGAGTGTCAATGCACCCGGGCCGGCCATAAGTGGTATGGTCATGGGGAATACGGAGATATCTGTTTTCTCTGATGCCACGGAAAGCCTGGCTCCGCGGGTGATCATGTTAAATGCCGTATAGAAAAGTAGCAATCCGCCCGCGATACGCATGGAGTTGATGTTGATCCCTAAAAGCTGAAGCAGCGTTTCACCATAAAAGCCAAAGATGATCAATAACAGTATAGAGATTATAATGGACTTAAAGGCCATCAGACGCCGGTATCGCAGCTCATCCTCGGGTATCAGTGAATGAAAAATGAGAGCGGCTCCAATGGGGTCGATGATGACAAAAAAACCGGTTATGGCTGTCAGGTATGCGGTAAAATCCATGTTTCAAAGGTATTGAAAAAAAATCCTGCAGCCAACAAGACAGCCGGATGACATTTGTTTCCAGTATAGATGCATTTATTTACCACTGTCGGCTCCCGTCTGCGATCACTAAACGATTTTCAGGGTTTACCTGTTTGATTACTATAGAGATGGTGCAATACCACACGTATAACTATGCAAACAGGAATTAAATCGCTTATCTTATGATACGCTACATAATCCTGAGTAAAATATCACCGGATGCCTTAAGAAATCCGGCTGATTTCAAGAAAATGGCGGAAACCGTCAAGACAAAGATTCGTGAAGAGAGTCCCGATGTTACCTGGGTGGACAGCTATGGCGTGAAAGGATCCTTTGATGTGGTGGATATCATTGAATCTGATGATCCCGCACAGGTTGACAAAGCCGCCATGATCATCCGTTCACATGGCCGTTCAGATACGGAGACCATGCAGGCGACTCCCTGGAAGGATTTTCTCGAATCTTTATAGTTCGTGTGAAAGCAGCCGGTCAACTACATTAGTATCAACTATCACCATCATAACTTTTAAAAGGAGTCCGTCATGGTTAAAAAAGCAATCGGAGCCGCTATTTTAGTAGTAGGAATAATCTTGTTGTATTTCGGATATCAGGAGTACACGTCATTTGCATCGGATGTCTCAGAGGCTTTTTCGGGATCACCAACCGATAATTCGATTTGGTACCTTACCGGAGGAGCAGCGGCATTGATAATGGGTGTGGTTCTGCTCGTATCTAAAAATTAGTGGCAGCATTCGGTTTCATGTGATGCACAGTGAATCCGATACCTGCGGTCGGTTGTCCGGTTCACATCCCGGCGGCCCTTTTTTCGGAGATTACCCAATTTACATACAGAAACTCCAGTGCGGCTGCTTCATATCCATCCCAATAGCGGATCATCTCACGGAACGCAGCCTCATCACAGTGGTCAGGGTCCCCGCCGTATGATAATATGATCCATCGCCGTACTGCTTTTTCCCGGCCGCGATCCATATGACTGGCAAAATATCCGTCTGTCCGGTTTCGGAAGAGAATCAGATCCTGGGCGGTCGTCGGACCAATGCCTCGAATAGTCACCAACCGTTCATACAGTTCCCGTGGAGGC
>SLLW01000281.1 GCA_007133875.1 Balneolales bacterium
TGAACTGGAGTCCGACCCCGGTTTATTGGAGCGGATTGCCCGGGAAGAGTACGGTATGAGAAAACCCGGTGAAACCATTTACCGTATTCAGGAAAAATGAGTGCCCTGCACGGCCTCAGGTACCAACTTGCAGCAGCTTCTCCGGATAAACGCCCGTTTCATGGCAGTCAACATATTAAAGCATTATTTATCAGATCCTATGATTTCAATCGGTATAGATCCTGGCGGTATCAATAATAAATCCGCCGTAATTCATCGCGAACTATATCGCGGCGTGACAGGTGGTGCTGCCGAACCGGGACATGTCATCATCGATTATAACGGCCCTGATTCCAACAGCAATGCCAAAGGCGGAATCGAAGCCTATTTAGGACAACGGTTTTTTGTCAGAAACGCTCTGTCGCTCATCAGGAAACAACCCGACAATCCGGTGTCAAAACATTTTTTAGATGGATTTGAAATCAGATATAAAACCCTTGGCAATGATGCGGCCCTGTTGGGCGCCGGCAGTCTGGCTTTTGAGCACATTGCACCTCACTGATAAGTTACCCCGTCTGTGCCTTTTGCACGTATTTGCATCATAACCGTTATTATATCACTTCCGGGGATACTCGCGCTCACCGGTGACCGATATGCGCATGCCGGGGAGACTTCACATGGGCCTGTGAATTTCTCATCACGTGATTCTCTCATCTTTACCACCCGTGACGAACGTGTTGCCACACTTTATGGCAACGCCAGGGTCGGAAATGAGCAGGGTGAACTCACCGCCGGTGTGGTCGTGCTCAATCTCGACATGAACCAGATGAGTGCCCAGGCAGAGGAAGATGCAGACACGCTGTCCGAACCGGTGCTGCAGCGCGGCCCGGAACAGATCCGAAGCCGGAGAATCTCCTACAATTACGAGACGGACAAAGGCAAATTTGATGTCGCCCGTATGTCAATGAGTCAGGGTAACGTAATCGGCACCAGTGTCAAACGTACGGCACCCCATGTTGTGTTTATTGAAGACGGTATCTATTCCACCTGTGATCTCGACCACCCCCATTTTTATATCCGCGCAGCACGCATGAAGGTGGTCGATGAAGAGGAAGTCTTTTTCACCAGAGCCAGACTCTTTATCCTGGATATCCCGTATCCCCTCATCTTTCCGTTCGGCTACATACCATCAAGCCTGGAACGAAGGCAGTCCGGACTGCTGGAACCCTCTTTCACCTATCAGGAACAGCAGCGAAGGGGTATTGGTATCCAAAATTTCGGATGGTTTCAATATTTCAATGACTATGTTACCGGACAGGTTTCCATGGATATTTTCACATCGGGAACCTTCTTTGTGAATTCCAGGATGAACTACAACCGGACAAACCGATATAATGGTTCGGTTGAATTGGGATATTCCCGTGACCAGGGCCTTGAATCCACGGACCCCGGTTTTACAACAAGTATTCAGCGCCGAATCGGGATCAATCACAGACAGACAATCAATCCGTACTCATCAATTTCCGCCAATATCAATCTCCGGACCGCGGATTACTACAACAGAAATTCTTATGACATTGACGATCGTGCCGAGGTTTCCACCCGGTCCAATGTCTCCTATAATTTCAACCATCCGGAAGGATTATACTCCCTCAACCTTTCCGGTTCCCAGAATCAGAACTTTGCAACCAATGCAACAACATTAACCGGGCCGAATGTCAATTTTTCGCTGAGACGCCTTACCCCGTTTCAGCGCAGTGGTCCCGGCTCAGACTCCTGGTACGAATCCATAGCCATTCAGTACCGTGCCAATATGCGGTCCCAGTATAACTTTCGGCCGCTCGATCCGGATTCTGATATCGGTTTTCTGGATGCCCTGTTCAGCCCATCCAAACATCGGGAAGCCACCGGTGATTTCCGCCATATCAGGAGTGGCCTGGAACATAGTGCCTCTGTAAATGCGCAACTTTTCAGCACTCCTTTTGCCAATTTATCCACCAGTATCTCTTTCAGCGAGTATTGGTATCCATCCTCTTTACGCCGGGAGTGGGATCCGGAAGAAGAGCGGATTGTAGATCGCATGGAACCCGGGTTTACGGCCGGCAGAGAATTTAACACAAGTGTAAGCACCAACACAACGATATATGGAATCAGTGAAATGCGGATCGGTAGGTATGAAGGTTTCCGCCACACCTTGAGGCCATCGCTCAGTTTTAATTACCGTCCCGATTTCAGCGACCCCATGTGGGGGTTTTACAGAGAGGTTCAATCCAATGCTGCCGGTGATACACAACGATACTCTATTTTTGATGGTGGTGTTGTTGGCGGGCCCGGCGCCGGCAAGCAAAATACGCTCAGCTTTCGGATCGCAAATGTCCTGGAGACCAAGGAGGTTCGGCGGGACTCTACCGGGGAGCGCAGTGAACGGGCTGTCCGCCTGATTGATCAGCTTGATGCCAGTGCCAGTTACAATTTTGCAGCCGAAAGCTTTAATCTCTCAGACCTTTCCACCTCATTCCGCACCTCTTTTTTTGAAAACATCCAGCTGAGCTCCAGGGCCACGTTTAGTTTTTATGATACTGATGACGATGGAAACCGTATCGATCAGTACCTCTGGGAGGAGTCCCGACGCATTATGCGTCCCACCAATTTTTCTGTAACGGCCAGCACACGGTTCAGTGGCGGGGAAAGCGGCCGGCGCGGGCAGACCCAATGGCACTACCCGGAGCACTACGACCCCCTTGACCAGGCCCGGTTTCATCCCATTGACCAGGCGATATACGACGGACAAATCCATCCGATCGATGTTCCCTGGTCCTTTCAGGTGAATTTCAATTATCAGTGGCGCCTGCTGGCAGGAGGGAATTCCCGAAAGAGCGCCCAGATAGAGGCACGGAATATCCAGATGAGGATCACACCGGAATGGCAGGTGGGTACCCGTATGGGATACGACCTGATCGCCAAAGAGCTGACACCTTCCAACTTCAATATAACGCGTAACCTGCATTGCTGGGATCTCTCCTTCCAATGGAATCCCTTCGGAGACAACAAGTATTTCATGTTCCGCTTGTCGGTACGTGATACCCGCCTGCACGGACTGTTCCAGAAACTTCCGGGATTGAACAATCTTGAGCGAACTTCGAGCCCGATTAATCGTCGCGGATTCTGATCCAATGGTTGACTGTGAGTACGGAAATTATCTGAAGCGTTGCAGCCCATTCCGATGGATATAACCCATCATCCCGTAACTGTCCATTACCGGTTGTCGGTGGTTGTGACAAGCCGGGCTAATCGGTGAATCCGGAATCCCGCAGCATCTGTTCGGAAACTCCTGCTCCTCCCGGGTTTTCGGCACCGCCGGTATCTCCCCCCTGTTCCCTGTTCTGCATAAA
>SLLW01000015.1 GCA_007133875.1 Balneolales bacterium
GAACGCCGATCATACCGCAACGACGCAATTCCACACCAATAATCGATTATGCATTCACACTATGGCAGAATCAACCACATATACGATCAGTTGTGCTGGCACTAAAACCTCCCGGCCTGAAGAGCAAATTGCAGCTGCCTGTGATCTGATGTCAGAAATTTATGAGGATGGCTATTATCCCAAATTGAATATCCACCGGTCATGGTCAGAACACAACCCCGTCATTGAGGGCGAATTTGCCAAGCCGGAAATCTATCGATGGTACCTGCATCGCGAACTCACAAAATTGGCGGAATCCGGAGCGGAGATCACTATATCACCATCACGGAAGGCGCTTTCGTTAAATGATCCAAAATTATTGGATGCACTCGACGAAGACCGGTGGGATTTTACCAAAAAGAAACTTTTTCTTTTTCCCCCGGAACGAATTGACCTGTCCCTTGACCGTCTGGAACACTATACCGGTACATCTGCCCGGGATTTTCAGCGATACATCATGTTCACCAATTATGATATGCATGTAGAGGTTTTTAAAGAGCGATTCCCGGATTGTGTCAAGCCGGCCCGGAAAGTCCAGATGCCCGCTTACCATTTAAAGCTTGAAGACAACCTGGGCCTTACGCTGATCAACATCGGAGTGGGTCCTTCAAACGCCAAAACCATCACAGATCACATTGCCGTACTGCGCCCCGATGCCATGATCATGGTGGGGCACTGCGGCGGGCTGCGAAATCATCAGCAAATTGGTGATTTTGTATTGGCATCCGGATATATGCGTGCGGACGGTGTACTCGATGACAGCATGCCGAAAAATGTCCCGATTACCCCGAATCATCTGCTGAATCAACACCTTCAATCCGTATTGGATGCGGAAAAGATGACGTACCGAACCGGCACGGTGTACACCATTGATAACCGTAACTGGGAGTTCATGAAACATCGTGTGATTCATGAAATACATGTCAGTCGTAGTATTGCCATCGATATGGAATCGGCCACGGTTGCAACAAACGGATTCCGCTACCGGATCCCGAATGCAACATTATTGTGTGTAAGTGACAAACCACTGCATGGACATCCCAAACTGGGCAGTGCCGCACAAACTTTTTATCAAAACTCCAAGGAGCAGCATCTCAATATGGTTATCAAGGCTATCAAGCTGTCGAAAGACCGCTATCCCGGAGGTTTACCCAACGCCAGTATCAGGGCGATTGATGAACCGCTGATGGGGGGCGGGGAGTAACAAGTTGCTTCAAATTCATTCTCGAGCAGCAGAATAAATCAAAATGAGCCTGAGCAAATCAGAAGATCAAACATCCTTCTCATGCCGGAAGGTTGATGCTGATGAAATTCTTCCTTTGCGTGCAAAAGAACTGCGTATCGGCCAGCCTGTGGATTCTGCACGATTTCCCGAAGATTACCTGCCCGATACCCTCCACTTCGGCGCCTATTCGGACACAGAGTTGGTCGGTTGCGTAACGTTCATCCTCAGCACCAATGTCCCTCTTCGAAAATGGCAGCTTCGGGGAATGGCTACACGAAGCGGACAGCGTCTCCAGGGTGTGGGCCGTACACTGCTGCAGTTTGCGGAGTCTCACCTGCAGCAACACTATCCGGGTTCACAAATCTGGTGTAATGCAAGAATTGGCGCTATCCCATTTTACCGAAAAATGGGATTTAAAGTCTGTTCAGATCCCTTTGAAATTAAAGGAATCGGGATGCATCACAAAATGGAGAAAACACTTCTGTAAGGAGTTCCTCGCTCATTGATCTTGGTTATATCCGCCGTGTTGGTGGACATTATAACCTTATAAACGATCTGCTGTGACCCACTTACCATCACGAAACTACACTCCCAAACCGGCAGCATCATCACGCAGAATGGTCCGTGACCTTTCGGAAGATGAGCAACCCCGTGAGCGTTTTATCCGATTTGGTCCGGAGAGCCTGACTGACGCGGAACTGCTCGCCATTCTGGTCCGCACCGGAAGCCGGAAAATGAACGTTGTTGATACATGCCGCAAATTACTTCAGCAGTTTGGCGGACTTCACAAGCTGGTACGAAAAAGCTGGCGTGAGCTCAGAGTGATTGAGGGAGTTGCCGATGTAAAGGCAATCACCCTGGAGGCTTCCTTTGAACTTTCACGCAGGCTTCAGTCAGGCAACAACGGGAAACCGCTCTCATTCCGGACTCCCGAAGATGTGGCCGGGCACTTTGGACCCCGTCTCCGCGATCTTCAGACAGAACAGTTCCTGGTCGTATTTATGAATGTAGGGAAAATAGTCACAGGTCATCATATCATCAGTAAAGGAGGTAAAACGGCCACTATTGTGGATCCCGCTGAAGTTATGCGTCAGGCCATAATGAATGAGGCGAACAGCATCATCGTTGTGCACAACCATCCTTCAGGCAATAGACGTGCCTCCAGAGCCGATATCTCCATCACAAAAAAACTTATCCAGGCCGGAAAAATGCTGGACATCTCTGTGGACGACCATGTCATCATAGCCGGCTACGATTTTCTGAGTATGAGGTCAGAGGGGCTGATGGATTAGTTTGATGATATGTCCATCACGATTTCGGGAGTGTCGCAGTCGTCTTCAAAGATGGACAGATTAGTTAGATGCAGTGTCAATCCCTGAAAGATCGTATATTGGCAACCTGATTTTAACACAATAAGCCTATGTACGAATATCTCAGAGAACAGATTAAGAACGCTCTGCAAAAAATAGATCCCAATCTTGATATACCGGAGATTACGATCGAAAAACCGAGGGTTCCCGAGCATGGTGATGCGGCAACCAATGTGGCACTTACGCTTGCCAAGGTGCTGAAAAACAATCCCCGGGCCATTGCTCAGCAGATCGCCGACCAGATCGATGCCACCTCGCATTACATTGAAAGTGTGGAGGTAGCCGGACCCGGTTTCATCAACTTCCGGTTTTCAGGAAACTGGTTGACCGACCGGATCACCGAAGCACACAGTGCGGGCAGCACATTTGGCAGCACTACACTTCTGGATTCAAAAAAGATCCAGGTAGAGTTTGTCAGTGCTAACCCAACAGGGCCGCTCACCGTAGGGCATGGACGCAATGCGGTACTGGGAGACACGATTGCCCGGGTTCTGGAATGGACTGGAGCTGATGTAGAACGCGAGTATTACTTCAATAATGCCGGCCGGCAGATGCGTGTACTGGCCGAAAGTGTCCGTTCTCGCTATCTGCAATCTTTGGGCCACGATACCCCGTTCCCCGAGGGTGGATATGAGGGTGCCTACATCACCGAAATCGCAAAAAAAGTGCGCAATGCGCATGGGGACCAACTCACCGGCGAAGAGCATTTACATGTTTTTGGAAAAGCGGCTGAAGA
>SLLW01000074.1 GCA_007133875.1 Balneolales bacterium
AAACCATTGGCCGTTATCATATGCTGGAAACAACATTCTATGTCAACGCCCAATTTGACGACCCCTATGATCCCGGGGATATCAAATTGGATGCCCGAATCGACGGTCCGGACGGATCACTGTCGGTCCCGCTTTTTTACGAACATTCTGATAGCGAGCAATCGGTATGGAAACTTCGGTTTACTCCCAGAAATACCGGAACCTATCACGGCACTATCCGGCTCCAAAACAGAGATGGTTACGCTGAAACCGATCCATTTACCTTTCGTGCGACTTCTTCGCAGGAAAATGGATTCCTGACGCTGCCGGATAATGGATCCCATTTTTATCTGGAATTCGACTCTGGCGAAAAATTTCGAGGTGTTGGTGAGAATTTTGGTTGGGAGGACCAGCCGGGCGACGGAGAACCGGTCCTGATGTTCCCGGATTATCTGGAAACCCTTGGAAATCAGGGAATCAATATCATCCGCACCTGGATGAACCCCTGGACATTGCCACTTATCTGGACTCAGCCTGATAATCCGGAACTCTACGAAGAGGAAACCGAGTATCGCTACAACCGGTCAGCCATTGAACGAACAGACCTTATGTTCCGCGAAGCCATGAATAATGGCATCTACGTGATACTGGTCCTGGATTATCACGGGGCATTGCTCACCGAACCCGACTACTGGGGAGGAAATAACTACTGGCCTCAACATCCGGATAATGTCGTCAACGGCGGTAGTGCCGAAGAACCGGCTGATTTTTTTACCGAACCGATGGCCCGAAAAAACTATAAGGACCGGCTTCGTTTTATCATTGCCCGGTGGGGTGCGTTTACCAATTTGGCAACCATAGAACTCTGGAATGAGATCGATAACGCCATGGAAGATCAGGACATTCCGGCCGAACCGGTTGTCGCCTGGCACGATGAAATGACCCGGTATCTGAAAGACAAAAACCCCTATCCCCACCTGGTTTCCACCAGTGTCAGTCACCGGTATGTGCCCGGTCTGTTCGATGTCGAGGGGATCGACTATACACATATCCATATGTATGGAAATACCGACGCCATGCCGCAGGTGATGGATTCGGTCCGGGCACAGCACCAGAAACCGGTCGTGGTGGGTGAAATTGGATATGACTGGAGACGACCGATGGAGGATCAGGTGGAGCTCTTTAATGAAGATCTTCACAAAAGCTTCTGGAACGCACTACTGGAACCAACACCCATACTTCCCATGCCCTGGTGGTGGGAGTTTTTCTATGTGGAAACCGACAACGAAGTTAAAAGCAAATTCGCTTCCTTTAATCAGGAGATGATGCACCTCGACTGGGATGACCTGGAAGTGGTACCACAACCGGATATTCAAGGCGTGCAAATGCGCATGGCAAAAGACCGCAATATCCATATTGGTCTGGTGACACCGAACGACAGTTGGCATGAAGACGGGAACATGCTTTATACCGGCTTCCTTCCCGGACAGCAGGTACAGATCAGACGATATGACACCCATGCAGGTCATTTTCTTGACGATGTGTCATTGCCCGTGGGAGAGGGGGGCCAACTCTCCATACCAGGCAACTGGTTCGATAGTGCCGGACAGCTGGCCCTGATTATCACACAAGTAGATCATTGAATCCGGATGAAACGGCACATTCTTGCTTTTTTTCTCAAATAAAGCCTTCTCCAAAGTAGAGGGCGTAATCCTACACCTAACACAAGTTACTATGAAATCTATTGATACCACCCTGAAAAGGACGACTTTGGGTACGATGATTGTTACCCTGGTCATGATGTCCGCCAGTTTGTCGGCACAGGATCCACTGGAACTACCGGTGACCTTCGACGATCCGGACGTAACCTATCTGCCTATGAATGATTTCGGAGGCACCGAGACGGTGCTAGCGGAAGACCCGGAAGACCCGGATAATACCGTAGCCATGACGACACGTTCCGCTGAGGCGGTTTCGTGGGCCGGGTCCGCTTTTGTGCTTGCCGAGCCCATCCCTTTTGCAGAAGGTGAGACGACTATGAGTTTTAAAGTCTACGCACCCGAAGCTGGTATTTCGGTCTCCTTTAAAATCGAACAATCTGATGGTGATGCCGAACATGAAATCAATCAGGAACTCGAAGAAGCCAACACCTGGGTGACCATGGAGTATGACTTTGCCGGAGCACTGGATGGTGATTATGCAACGGAATACGATGTCATAGCCGTTTTTTTCAACTTTGGTGTTGATGGAGCCGATGTCGGTGAACAAGTATACTACTGGGATGAGGTTGCATTCGTTGCAGATGGCAACGGAAATGGCGAAATGCGCATGCCGGACTTGCCGCTTACGTTCGACGATCCGAATGTGGAGTATCTGCCGATGAACGATTTTGGCGGTGTAACTACCGAGCTTGGTGAGGATCCCGATAATCCGGACAACACCGTGGCCATATCTACCCGCGAGGCTAGTGCTCAGGGCTGGGGCGGATCTGCCATCACGCTTGCCAATCCGATCCCCTTCGCAAGTGACGCGCAGGCCCTGTCGATGAGAGCGCGATCACCGCAAGCCGGTGTCGAAATGAACCTGAAACTGGAACAGTCCGATGGTTCAGAAGAGATTGAGGTTCAGGCTACTATCACCGAGGCCGACACCTGGGAAACCCTGATATTTTACTATCATGATCATTTCGAGGGTGACTTTTCAACCGAATATGATGTGATTGCATTCATGCCGAACTACTTTCCGGAAGACGAACCCGGCGACCAGGTTTTTTACTGGGATGACGTTGAATTGTTTATCAGTACCAGTGTTGCCGAAGAGGGAATGGAAACTCCGCGTCAAATGGAATTGATGCAGAACTACCCGAACCCGTTCAACCCGACAACCACCATTGGCTTCCGCCTGCCGGAACAAAGTGAAATTCGGTTGAATGTATATAACATGATTGGTCAGCAGGTAGCAACACTTGCGCAAGGAACCCGTCAGGCCGGAAATCATACGGTGCAATTTGATGCTTCGCAGCTGTCCAGCGGCATGTATTTGTACCGGCTCTACTCTGGAGACCAGGTACTCACCAACAAAATGTTGTTGATCAAATAGTATCCAGAATATCTGGCTTTGAACACGATTCAAATGAATACTGAAACGCAAACGATAGCCTATAAATCTGCCTTTTTAGTAATATGAATCCTTGACTTATAAGACACCGGTGAAAGTATAAATCTTTTTCCGGTGTCTTTTTTTTAAAAGAATAATTATCACAAAGAAATATCCTTTTTTCAAAACAGCAGCTTAACTATTACTGATTATGGCAATACCAATCTCATCAAAGACAACCTTTGAAGAAAAACTCCGGGAGCTGGAGCAACGCCACGAAACGCTCATCACC
>SLLW01000069.1 GCA_007133875.1 Balneolales bacterium
ATGCTTCAACCCCATCTGGATTACCATGCAAGTTTCTGCAATTTCGACTGTGTGAAATGCACGGAAGTCTGTCCGACCGGCGCGATACTGCCACTGACCATGGAAGAGAAGCATCTTGCCCAGATCGGTGTGGTTCGTCTTGAACTGGATAACTGCGTAGTCCAAACCGAACATACGGCATGCGGTGCCTGCGCGGAGCATTGTCCGACCCAGGCGGTGCGGATGGTTCCCTACCAGGATGGCCTGACCATACCGGAAATCGAAGTCGATCACTGCATTGGCTGCGGAGCTTGCGAGTACATCTGCCCCACGCGGCCCTATCGAGCTATCTATATCGACGGGTCCGAAGTCCACGCCGAAGCGATCCCGCCGGTCATCGAAGCGCTGGATTACGAAGCGCCAGAAGAGGATTTCCCGTTTTAAAGCGAAGTGCTAACGCGATGAGGCCATGGTTTTGCCGGTACCGTCCTGGTCTTTGATCGCCAGCTGTCCACAACCCGCATCGATGTCATCCCCGCGGCTGCGACGTACCGTTGCCCGGACCTGAAGCCGGCTTAATTCCGCCATAAATCGATTCAATCGCTCCTCCTTTGCACGCTGAAGCGTAACTCCGTCAACATTGTTATACATGATGATGTTGATTTTTGCCGGCAGCCAGCGCGCGATCCTGGCCAGTTTCCGGGCGTCTTCCGGGCTGTCATTGAACTGGTCGAACAACAGGTATTCATAGGTTACACCCTGGTCCATTGTCCGGTGATAATGCGAAAGCGCACTGCGGAGAGCTGCCAGATCCATACTCTCATTGATGGGCATGATTTTGTTCCGCTTTGTGTCATCAGCGGCATGCAGGGAAATTGCCAGGTTGAACGGTTGCTGCTCGTCGGCATATCGACGGATCTGTTTGGTAAGCCCTACGGTGGAGATGGTGATACGTTTTGGTGACAAGTTCAGGCCGAGTGGGTCGCACAAAATGGCGGCCGATTCGACCACCGGCTCATAATTGTGAAACGGCTCACCCATTCCCATATAAACAATGTTGGTGATTCGCTTTCCATAACTCTCCTCTGCTATGGCATTCATGGAGAGAACCTGTCCGGTGATTTCACCGATGGAAAGGTTGCGGAACAGCCCCATCTTCCCGGTAGCACAAAAGCTGCAGCCGAAAACGCACCCCACCTGTGAGGAAACACAAACGGTCAGCCGGTCTGCCACGCCATCATCAAAAAACTCGGGTATGAGCACTGCCTCGACAAGTTTATCATCATGTAACCGGAACAGGCACTTTGTTGTGCCGTCTTTGGATCGGCTTGTGCTTGCGCGGACAGGCCCCTGTAACGCTGCTTTTTCGGAGAGCTGCTCCCGCAGGGATTTTGAGAGATTGGTCATCTCGTCAAAAGAACCTGCATTTTTGAAATGGATCCATTGAAAAATCTGGTCAGACCGATACCGCTTGAGCCCCAATTCATTGCAAAAATCGGAAAGTTGTTGCCGGTTGAGTGCGGACAGATTGATACGGTGTGACATGCGTTGTGAAGTGATGGATCGGATTGGTTGGTAGCGGAGGTGCTATGGTGCAAACACCAAAAATAGGGAAAAATTGCCACGGTACTGTGAATAATCTGCATCAGTCTTGGAAAATCAGGACGGCATTTGGATAATCAAGAGTGATGTGTGCATCGAGGAAGGCATCCGGTCCAAGGGCCCCGACCACCTCTTCATCGGTGAATTGAGAGAACCAATCGATAAAAGCATCATCCTGTCTGACAGCAAAATGGACAGGCCCTGCTGTATGCGGGCCTACATGCACTTCCGGAACCTCAATCATGTCACCGCGATAGTTCATATCCGCATTTTCATAAACGGTCCAATCCGAATGTTGCTCCTGCCAGCGATCGAAAATTGATTCTGAGATGAGTCCGGCAGGAAAGTGGGGGGAGGGGTGTCCGAGTATATCCCGGCTCTCCTCATCCAGGATAACAGAGCTGCCGGTTTTCAGAACCATGGAGAGGGTATCATCTTCAACCACTACCGGCAGGCGGGCAAAATAGTATCGGGTTTCCCCATCTTCTTCATAAAATGAGAGGGGGATCCGCGATTCCGGAGCGATATCAGAATGGGGTTCCATATCCTGGCCGGCTTGATCGAAAGAAGCCCCGGTCGGCCGGACGTACATTTCCTCAGTCCGATAATTAATGGACCAGGAACGTGCAGCAAACCAGGTGCTGCCCAAAATCCCGTCACCCTGTTCCAGGATGACCTGATGATGAGGCGGTTTACGATCATCGGCACGAATGGGAATGAGTCCGTCGGAAATCAGGGGGACAGGTATGAAAAAATCGTCTTCAAAGGTAGGCAGGAATGCCGCTTGTTGTTCCTGGTTCTGAATGATAGCGCTGGTGGTGACGAGTCCAAGCCGTTGTACGGTTTCATCATACATCAGTGTAGCGTCTGCGGTATCCGTATAAAATCGAAGGGTATCACCATCTTTGGTGACCGGTTCCAGGAAGATGAGTCCATGATCAAACACAGCGGGCATCCGGACCGGGTGTTCGATATTCTGTGCGGACAGTGATGAGGTGCCGGCCAGTAATCCGCTTATCACAAAAATCAACAGGCCGATCCGGGATGGCCGGGATCGCTTGTTGGTAAATAGGGCTGGGAACCGCATATATAAAACGCGACAACGGTCCCTTGATGGGTGTCCGTCATCGCGATTAATGGATTGGGTCAGTTGTTCAGGGTTGCTGACAGCTTGATTTTGGCACCCGTCAGTAATCGGGAGACGGGACAGTTTTCTTTGGCGCCTTCGGCGATTTTTTGGAACTCGGCTTCATCGATGTCCGGAACATGCGCTTTGCAAACCAGCTCGATTTCGGTAATGGTAAAACCGCCGTCACCTTTTACCAGGTTTACAATAGCCTCGGTTTTGACACTTTGCGGGGTAAAGCCGTTTTTTCCAAGGTCACCGGAAAGTGCCATGGAAAAACAGCCTGAGTGAGCGGCTCCAATCAGTTCTTCGGGATTAGTCCCGGCACCTTCTTCAAAACGCGAAGAAAATGAATACGCTCCCTGAAAAGCACCGCTACCGAGTGCTAGGGTTCCATTTCCTTCAGGTAATGTGCCTTTCCATTCGGCATTGGCTTTTCTCTTAGGCATGTATAACTCCTATATTATTTTTATGAGTTGTTCGTCTGACGGCAACATGACAGCAGCGTCGTAATAAAGGGATGCACTTTTCCGTGCGGCGGTGGTTACGGGGTAATAGGCCGCATCGGGTTACATCCGGTTGATCATCTTAACAACGCAACCGGTATTATTCATTCCGGTGTTCTTTGCGGAGGAGGTCATTGATTGCTTTAACA
>SLLW01000404.1 GCA_007133875.1 Balneolales bacterium
CCTGCCGGTATAAGGGAAAGATCAATCAGCCCGAGCATGGGATGATTCAGTGGCAGTTCCTCCCACAAAATGCGTGTCTGACCCGGCGGGAACCCGCGTTGCGAAACCGTCGCCATATTTCCGGGACCATAATCCCTGATATTGGCAAAGGTATATCTGTCAATGAGATAGGCTGCCGACTCCTGCCGGCTTGCACGGATCAGGACAGGATCAATGGACTGAATCTGGACCGGTTGCTGATGATCCGGTTTCTCGATCCGGGGGGCAAGAATTCGCAGCTCTTCAAGGACAAGCGTATCGGCCGGGGTGGTGATGGAGGCGGGTGTGGCATTTCCGGACCCGTACGGGATAAGGGTTGAGCCGGAACCGGCGAAAACTTTGGCTGTGGAGGACCAGCCGGCCGTCGCCAGCAGCAGTATCGCGGCAATAGCAAGCGCGCGCACTCCACCCAGAGAAAACGAGTTAAAACCGGGAATGTCAAAAAATAAACAGCGTGAGCGGACACGGTCCACCGGATAAACAATCTGGATTTTCATTACGTGTCGTAACATACGTCAGCTTTAACTCCCGAAAGCTTCGGTTTCCAACATCTGGCAGGTCTCCTGACTCCATCCCCGGATCGAACGGCCTTCCCATTCCGGAGGTGCCGGAACAGTGGCTGAGGCGGGTTTCGATCGCACATCGGATGTTACAGTTGCGGGTACAGCTCCCGGATTTCACGGGATTCCCTTTTCACTTCCACGGTGGAAGAACCAAATGTGATTGGTTTGATGATAGCCAGATCACACCGGATATGCAATACCGGGTAAATGATATTTTTCGGACTAACGACATTAACGTATTGACCGCCATATTTTTACAATTATGGCCATGGTTGACGGAATATTCAATAATTTGATTTCTGTATCATTCATCTGTTATCAACTTTATTAAAACTCGCTTTTTCCCTTCCCATCTTACCACCTTGTCCCGGCTTTATTTAATCATTTCGACGTTTCCGTTTAATCCGTCAACGATGATACGTTTTAACTCCCCGAGAACGCGACGGTAACTCTGGAGGAATTCGATATGTTGGGATGCAGGGTGGAAAAACTTGAATGCATACATGTTATTTATTAATATTATCAACAACTTAATCACAAGTTACAATTTATAAATACTAAACGGGTATGTATCCGTAAGGCTAAAATACCGCTTGCGACGCAGACACCACTTCGGCACACATTCGTGCACTGATATCACCTGATACCTTCAAGAGGTAGTCCTGCATAATAATAATCAGGATGTGTCCATTTTAGCCTGCGATCAGCAATCCTCACGACACACGCTTCGCTTCGGCAAAGTCTCCCCAAACACTCATGTAATCCCTGTTTTATGCATTCATTCCGACATCACTCCCCCACTTCCGTCAACGTAAACCCCCTGAGGACACTTATGGCAATGCTATTTGTCATTGTCATGCCATATGCCGGCTCAGTTACGGCGAATGAAAATTCATTCGTCTCCGACAACTGCGACCATACGGTAGCCGGCAACGGGGCTATCCAGGACGCCATCGATTCGGCATTATCAGGGGAGTCCATCTGCATTGAATCCGGCACATTTGAAGAGGAACTTGAAATCACCACATCCGATCTTATCCTCCGGCCCGCCGATGCCAATGCCGAACCTGTTTTAGAGGGTGGCTCCAACGGAATTCTGATCGACAGAGCCGATAACACAGTCATTGAGGGTCTGACTATTCAAGGTTTCGACGGAGATGGCATCATGGTGGACAGCAGTTTCGGGGCTGTAATTCACAAAAATAACCTTACCGACAACCGCATTGCGATCAACGTGTTTGAGTCCGGCAATCTTCATATTCTCGAAAACGAAATCACGGATCAACAGTCAGTTCGCAATCAGGGATTTGGTATAGAGATTACGAGTTCGGACTCAACTGTTATCGAAAAGAATGTAATCAGTGATAATCCGGCCGACGCTGTACATTTACTCAACTCCTCTCATATAACCCTGCAGGATAATGAGATCAGCGACAACTCCGATTCGGGAGTGTATGTATATCAGTCAGCCAACGCCACGCTGATCGGAAACACCATTGCGGATAACAATGATTACGGAATATTTCTGGATGAGCAATCACATGAGGCAACCCTGCTTGATAATACCATTACCGGCCATGACGCAGATATTTACATGATCGAATCTGCTTTCGCAACGATCAACGGAAATGAGATGGACAACGGGCTGGTCATCGATCCGGACAATATCCGTTTCGACTTCAACGCCGGGGAGACCTACTTCAGTCACTCCATAGAAAATAATACCGTAAATGGCGGTGAACTTTTCTACGGGGAAAATATATCCTCGGAAGATGTACCCGGTGATGCCGAGCAGGTCATCATCCATAATTCAAACGACATCTCCCTGTCCGACCTCTCATTTTCGGATGTGGCGATAGGGCTCCAGGTATCATACAGCCACCGAATCTCACTTACCAATATCACCGCCGAAAACCATGTGTTTGAGGGAGTCCGGCTGGTTGTGGCCAACAATGCGACGGTTGAGGAGAGCACATTCAACGAAAACGGTACCGACGGACTGATGCTGGAGTCGTGTGAAAATGCCCTGGTAGCCCATAACAGCGCCGCTGGCAATGGTGACCGCGGCTTGGTACTGTTCTGGTCACCCGAGTCAACATTTGACAACAACACGGCAACAGACAACAGCGAGGAAGGCATCCACCACACTAACTCCAATGATGGTGTGGTTCGCAACAACACGGCCACCGGAAATCGAAGGGGAATACGGGTGGGCCGATCTGCTGACATGGTCATTCATAGCAACACAGCAAACGAGAATGTGGCAATAGGAATGAGCATCGGACTGGTGAGACGTTCTGAAATTACCGACAATACCACGATGAACAATGGGAGTTCCGGCATGGAAACGGTGAACCTGGAGCGGGACGCCTTAATTACCGGGAATGAATCTACCAATAACGGAATCAGTGGGTTTCGGATAGGTACCAGTACTAACGTTGACAGTGATGTCATAATGAAAAACAATACACTCAGTCACAATTCACTGCATGGTGCCCAATTTATGATATCAGACGGCGTGGAATTCTCCGAAAATGTCATTGAGGAAAATGGCGGACACGGCATTAATATCGGCGGTAATACGGAAAGTCCAAGGATCAAGGAAAACTTGATCTCGGATAATGAAGGCAATGGAATTTACATCGGAAACCGCCATTACTGGGCCAGAATTGAAGCCAATGTGGTTTCAGGCCATGAGGTGGACCTTTGGATGGAGGAGCTGACTGTCGGGCAGATCATTACCGAAAATGAGTTTGAGACCGGTATTTTTATTGAAGGGGATGAGTCCGAAAACTTTAGACAGAATATCACAAACAATACCGTGAACGGTAAAGAGCTGTATTTCTCCAGCAGGGAGGATACCGTCGAAATTCCGGAAGATCCGGGGCAGGTAATTGTCAATAGCGGCGGTTATGTTGTTATCGAAGATCTGGATCTGGAGCAGGTTGCGGCAGGTATTCAGGTCGCTTTTTCGGATACACTGATCATACGTAATACCAATATATCACACACCAAGGTGGCCTTGAACCTAACCGGCAATGAATATGCTGTCATCGAAGAAAATATGTTTACCAATAGTGAAACCGGCGTACTGTTGCAGGGTGCATATGCTCCTGACATTTTCGAGGAAAACGAGATACATTCGAATGAAGATGTCGGACTCGATGCAGACAACATGGATGTCATCGTGGATGCCCGCAACAACTGGTGGGGCAGCGAGTCGGGTCCATCAGGCGGAGAGGAGGACCCGGAAACGGGTGCTGAAGCAGTGGGAAGCGGTGATGTAATCAGCGGATCGGTCCGGTTTGACCCGTGGCTGAGTCAAGGCACCGTGCCGACTTATGCCTCTGATAATGGAGAGGAGGACTTGCAGGAGCAACCTGTGGCATTTGAGCTGCATCAGAACTATCCGAATCCGTTCAACCCGTCCACACAGATTCACTATTCCCTGCCGGAGCAGGCTCGCGTGAGACTGGACGTGTACAATGTGCTCGGAGAGCGGGTGACGACCCTGGTGGATGAGCAACAAAATCCAGGCCACCATGAGGTGACTTTTGATGCCGGCGGCTTTTCAAGTGGTGTCTATCTGTACCGGATTCAATCTGGCACATTTGTCGAGAGTCGACAGATGCTGCTCATCAAATAAGGAAAAATCCAAAAATCTTTGCTTGACACGTTTTGGCACCCTGCGGAAAATATTCCCTGCAGGGTGAATTTTATCAAAATGTATACCGGTAACTGATCCGGATATTCCGGCCCATCATCGGAATGTCACGCTGTTCGATGCGCGACAGATGGTCGCGCCAGGTGATATCGAACAAATTATCTCCCGAAAGGGTGATGTGATGCAGGCCCGTTGTCCCGAGTCTCGCTCCAACAGATGCATTGGTTAATGTATACTCATCCGTTTTTTCTTCGGATTCTGCGGTACGATTTTGGGTAAAAACCCGTCGTATGCCAATAGCGGCCCACCATTTCCCTATATCATATTCCGTTCGGGCTGACAACCGGACCGGCGGCATAAACGGAAGTGCTTGACGGGAGTTATCGCTCAGCTCACTTCCGTGGATATAATCCGCTTGCAGCGAAAGGTTCCATCGTTCCGTTGGGTTATATTTTGCCAGCGCTTCTCCTCCCAGAATTTCCGCATCCGAGCTGTAGTACTCCAGGATAGGATATCCCCTGTCAGGTTCATAGTTTCCGGTAGGCCGCAGAGAGATATAATTGGTAATGCGGTTTCCAAAAAGAGCCATGTGCAACTGCCATCTGTCAGAATGATAATCCATAAAAAGATCCAATCCGTAACCGACTTCATTGTCAAGATTCTCATCCCCTACTTCATAAGCTCCCGCTGCAAAATGAATAGCATCTGCAAAGAGTTCTTCAAGAGAAGGGGTCCGATGTGCACGTGAGAGTTGAATCCCTGCTACGAGGCTTCGGGTCAGCGGTCCGCTGATACCGATTGATGCAGCCCAGACCCCATGATTACAGACTGTCCCGGCAGCAGGAAAATCAGCATTTGATATGGCTTTGATTCGGTTCCACTCAAGGCGAACCCCACTCTGAAAGTTCCAGTTATGAGGCAGCCTGATCTCTTCAATGAGATATCCAGCGACGGTAATACCACGGGCATCCGGTGTCAAGGCCTCATCTCCCCCTACAGAAACATCCCGCCATTCGAATGTCATTCCGGCAGTCCCGTTATCAATCCATCCGTGCGAGCCGTGCTGAAACAGGAGATCGGATTGAAAGAAGTGATGATCGATAGCTAATTCGAGATCTTCATTGATCAGTTTGTTGTCTTCATATTCGTACTCGACCTCTTCATGGGTATAGTAATTATATACGATCCGTGCTTCCAGTGCTTCGAGAAAATCTCTTTCCATTTTGTGGTGTGAAACCCCTTGTACCGAAATTCGTTGCATAGCAAGCTTCACCTCTTCATCCTGATTAAAAGGATCCTCCGGTATCCCGTACTGCTTATCGGTAAACTGGATGGAGCCACCCGAAAACCCGTTAGCATGTCGCCATGTTCCCCCGGTCGCTAAACTTGTTGAGCGGGAATCTGATCCCGGTATTTCACCAACAGGAGTTTGCATGTTTCCGGTGTTACGCAAACTGCTTCTAATAGTAAATGCCTTGTTATCAGATCCGTGGGTCAGACGTAAATTTCCGTTTAGAGATTCTGTTCCCGATTGTCCCTCGGCACCAAAATAGCCGCTGATTCCGTTGGCCCACAGATTTGGTATATCACCTGTGTGGACATTCACGATTCCTCCCATAGCACTGGAGCCGTACATCAGGCTGGCCGGGCCGCGGACAATATCCACACGATCAACGGTAGCTGGATCAATGATCACCGCATGATCGTGTCCGGTAGCTGAAAAGTCGCCCACTTTCATTCCGTTCTGCAGCACCTGGATACGCTCTCCATCCATTCCCCGAACCACCGGCCGCGCCGGGGCATGTCCCATGGATCGCATCGCCACACCTGACTCACCATCCAGCAATGTTCCGATAGATGAAGTGTTTCGCTGCTGGATTTCAACAGCGGTGTATGTTTGCGTAGGCTGATAGCGGGATATTCGGTCAAAAAGTTTTCCGGATACCAAAAGTTCTTCTGTTTGTATGATGGTTAATTCCAGGGTGATCATTAATGTCTTTTCTGCATCTTCCGGTAACGTTATGGTTTTTTCCAACGTCTGATATCCCAGATACCGCACAACCAACACCCAGTAACCGTCACCCGGGCTGGATATTTCAAAATATCCGGAATGATTCGTAACGGTTCCTGTTTCCTGTGCTGGAAGCCAGATTGATGCCCCCGATAGCGGTTCTTCATCAGCACTGGTGACATACCCTGATATGGTTTGCGCAGACAAGGGATTTGTCATCAATAAAATCGTAATAAAAAGAGGTATATATAGATAGTATGATAGTTTGCACATAGTCGATCCATGACAGATTCTTGTTGTATGATCGCCGGCAAACTATTTTATTTATATGAAGTCTAAATTAAGATAGGCAAAATTTAAAATGTATACCGGTAACTGATCCGGATATTCCGGCCCATCATCGGAATGTCGCGCTGTTCGATGCGTGACAGGTGGTCTCGCCAGGTGACATCGAACAGGTTATCCACCCCAAGGGTAACCGTATGAATCTGCTGCCGGCCCAATCGCATTCCTGCATTGATGTTGGTCAGCGTGTATCCATCGGTGGCCAACTCCTCCTGAGCGGTACGCTCCTGCGAAAGTACGTGCCGGACTGATACACCGGCCCACCAGAATCCGGTATCGTACGAAACCCCACCGGTAAATCGCATGGGAGGCATATAGGGCAACGGTTCAGAATTCCCGTCCGTGCGCTCGCTTCCACGGATATAATCCGCCTTTGCCGTCACGGTGAATGATTCCAATATCCGCTGTTCCACAGAAAATTCACCACCAAACAGTAGCGCATCGGTTCCGAAGTACTCCATTACCGGCAGGCCACGGTCCGGATCCGTCTCGCCGGTCGGACGCAGACTGATATAGTCCGATATGCTGTTGATAAACAACGCCAGATGGATGTCACGGCGGTCTGACCGGTAATTCGCAAACCAGTCGACTCCATACCCGATCTCGTTTGCCAGATCGGGATCCCCAATTTCATACCGCCCTGCTGCCAGATGGATCGCGTCGGCGAACAGCTCTTCTATAGAAGGAGTACGGTGTGCACGTGAAACCTGAATACCGGATTCCAGGTTGGCAAAAACGGGTCCGCTGATACCGGCAGCACCCGCCCATATGCCCTGATTCCGGATCTCTCCGGCATCCGGAAAATCTTCGTTAGGCAACGCCTCGGTTCTGTTCCATTCCAGGCGAAACCCGCTCTGCACGCTCCAGTTACGTGGCAGCCGAAACTCTTCCACCAGAAAGCCTGCCACGGTGAAACCCCGGGCATCCGGGCTAAGTGATTCATCCCCGCCGACGGCCATCTCACGGTAATCAACATTTAGTCCGGCGGTTCCACTCTCCAGCCAACCCCCGGATCCGTGCTGAAACAAAATATTGGCCTGGAAATAGCGCTGATCGACACTCAGCTCAAGATCTTCATCTACGAGTTCTCCATCCACATATTCGTACTCCATCTCATCGTGGCGATAGTCATTGTAGGTGATTCGCGCCTCGGCCGCTTCCCAGAAGTCGTGGTTAAAGCGACGGTGGTGCACACCCTGAATGGCCAGACGCTGCATGGTTAATTCAATCTGTTCGTCAGGGTCTGATGGGTCTTCCGGGATTCCGTATTGTTGATCGGAGTATTGTATGGATGCACCGGAGTGACTGTGGGCCGTTTTCCAGGCAAACCCCGAGCCCAAGTGCACCGACTGCAGATCCGTATCTGGGATTTCGCCGGCCGGAGTTTTCATATTCCCGGTATTACGCAGATTTCCGCGCAGAGTAACGCCTAAGTTTCCGGACCCGTAGGTCACTCGCCCACCACCGGCCAGTGCATTCATTCCTGTCTGACCCTCACCGGACAGATGTCCACTGTATCCTGCCGACCAGTTGGAGGGGATATCATCGGTGTGGATGTTGATGAGTCCGCCAAGTGCACTTGACCCGTATATCAACCCGGCCGGCCCGCGGACGATATCCACCCGGTCAACGGCCATGGGGTCCATGGTGACGCCATGGTCGTGAGCCGTGGAGGAGATATCACCCATGTTCATCCCGTTTTGAAGCACTTGAATTCGCTCACCATCCATTCCGCGAACAACAGGCCTTGCCGGTGCATTGCCCATGGACCGCATCGCCACTCCCGACTCGCCGTCAAGCAGCGTTCCCATCGATGTGGTATTCCGTTGTTGAAGTTCCAGGGCATTGTAGGTTTGGGTCGGCTGATACCGTGTGATCCGTTCAAATACCGATCCGGTGACCAAAATCTCGTCAATCGCAACGATGTCATCAGGCAGTCGGACTTCGAAATGTTCGCCGCTCTGACCGGGAATGGAGACCAGAAGTTGCCTGCTCTGCTGACCGATATAATTGATGACAAGTGTCCATTCGCCCTGATTCAGGGACAGGCGAAACGCACCTTCCAGATCGGTGGTTGTTCCCTGACCGGTTTCCGAAACAAGAATGGTTGCGCCGGGGAGCGGCTGTCCGGCCTCGTCGGTGACCTCACCGGTGATGGTGTATTCCGCAAGTATAGTGGCGGGCATGAACACCAATATCATCAGAATTAAAGTAACCAGTGCTTTCATTGCAACTTTGTTTCGTTTGTTTTTATAATACTATTTATTTTGTCTTGCCTAAATATAATAGCATACCTCCCATAAGTCAAACACGCGTTTTTTACTGTTAGGATTACTATTTCAGATAATGCCCATCAATACCCTTGCCTTCTGTTTTAGCTATGACTAAATTACAGATGGTTATTGAATCACCTCATACCGATATCACTATGCCATCTTCAAACAAAAAGGGATCCATGCATTACGCGGGAAAACGACTGGCTAAAACTGGAGTTAACGAGAAAAAGCGGATGGAGGATCACCCTTTAAAAGCTTCTCAGGAATCTACATCTTCAGGCGCTTCGTCTATACCTGATGCCTCTGCCGGCGCTACCTCTGCAGCGGATTCACCCAACGCAGCTGAAAACCCAACCACACACAACAGACCGCGCCTCAGTGAGGCACAAGAGGATTATCTCAAGGAGATCTTCAAACTCCGGGAGCTGAATCAGAATGTCACCATGCAGGATCTGGCCCAGCGGCTGGAGGTGCGTCCGGCATCGGTAACCGGCATGATCAAAAAACTCAGCAAAATGGGGCTCGTCGACTACAAACCGTACAAAGGAGCGCAGCTCACGGACCTTGGCGAGGCCATTGCCCTGGAGGTCTTGCGCCACCACCGGCTGCTCGAGCTCTATCTTGCCGATCACCTCAACTATTCCTGGGATGAAATCCATGAAGAGGCCGAACGGCTTGAACATGTCATCAGCGAAAAGTTTGAAGCGGCGATCTCCGAATTGATGGGCCACCCCACCCACGATCCGCACGGTGATCCTATCCCTTCGGTGGATCTCGAAATACCTGACTCGCCATCACTCAAAGCGGTAAACAAATTCGATACACCCGCATCGGCAACCATCCGCCGGGTCATGACCCAGGACAGGGATATTCTGAATATGATTTCCCGTCTTGAGCTGACCATCGACCAGGAGATTGCGATCACCGGAAATGATAAAACCGGAGTGCGGATTAAAGTAAGTGGCAACCAGTACTTTCTGCCACATGCCATAGCCCGCTATCTGTGGGCCGAAGAATCCAAATCATAAACCGATCAAAAAAAGTACCATTGAAAAACTCCGTATATATATTCCTCCTTGCCATCCTTTTCGCTATCACAACCCTCATCGGCTGCGAGGATACGGAACATGCTGACGACGATCGCCCGTTTGTCGTCACCACCACCAACCTCATCCGCGATGCGGTCGAGCAGGTCGGCGGGGATGATGTGCGCACCACCAGTATCATGGGTCCGGGTGTGGATCCGCACCTTTACCGGGCCACTCCCCGCGACTTCCAGAACATGGAACGTGCCGATCTGATTCTGTATAACGGCCTTTTCCTGGAGGGACGCCTTTCCGAAATTCTGGCCAACCAGGGCGATCACACCCGCGCCGTCGCCGAATCCATCCCACGGGACAAACTGATTGAAGCATCTGATTTTGGCGGCACATACGATCCGCATGTCTGGTTTGATGCCTCGCTTTGGATGCATGTGGTTGATGATATCGCCGATGCATTGTCCAAATTGTTGCCTGAGAAAGCGGATTCGTTCCGGGTTAGAGCGGAAGCATACCATGAAGAGCTCCAGGAACTCCACTTTTATGCGCTTCAGCGGATACAGAATATTCCGGAACAGCGGCGAATCCTCATCTCATCCCATGACGCGTTCCGGTATTTCGGCAAAGCTTACGACATAGAGGTCCGCGGCCTTCAGGGGCTGAGCACCGCCACTGAATTCGGCGTCCAGGATGTCTCACGGATGGTCAGCCTCATCGTGGAACGGGAAATCCCGGCCATTTTTGTGGAGACCAGCGTAAGCACACGGTCCATTGAATCGGTCATTGCCGGGGTACGACAGCGCGGATACGAGGTGCGAAACGGCGGATCGCTCTACTCCGATTCCATGGGAGCACGCGGAACACCCGAAGGTACCTATGCCGGAATGTTCCGGCACAACGTAGAAACCATTGTCCAGGCACTCACCGACGATCCGGAAATATTATGACAACACAGAATGCCACAACCGAACTACAAACCGGTCCCGGGCGGGATCCCTCATCAGCCGGCAGGCAAAACCCGCCCGTTGAGGTACATGACCTGACCGTCGCCTATGACCAAAAACCGGTGCTCTGGGATATCGATTTTGAGCTTCCGGAGGGCAAAATGACCGCGATTGTAGGTCCAAACGGTGCGGGAAAGTCGACACTGATCAAGGCCGCCATGGGATTGATCCCCTCATCGTCCGGTTACACGTTGATCTACGGCAAACCGCTGGACAAACAGCGCCGAAATGTTGCCTATGTTCCGCAGCGTGAATCGGTAGACTGGAATTTTCCTATCAGTGTGATGGATGTGGTGCTGATGGGCCGTTACCCGCATTTGCGCCTGTTTCAACGCCCGTCGCGGGAGGACCGGCGCATCGCCACGGGTGCCCTCGAGGAAGTGGGCATGGCCGAATATCAAAACAGGCAGATTTCGCAGCTCTCCGGCGGACAGCAGCAGCGGGTCTTTCTTGCCCGTGCCCTGGCGCAGGATGCCGGGATCTATCTCATGGATGAACCCTTTGCCGGCGTTGATGCCGCCACGGAAAAGGTAATTTTCAACAAGCTCCAGGAACTTCGTTCACGCGGCAAAACTTTGGTGGTGATCCATCACGACCTGCAGAGTGTTCCGAATAATTTCGACTGGGTGATGTTGATTAACCTGAGGCTGGTCGCATTCGGACCGGTCGCGGAGACGTTTACCGACGAAAATCTTCAAAAAGCCTATGGCGGTCGGCTCAATATCCTTAGTCAGATGGTTGAACGCAGCCGGCAGCAGCGGTTTGTCAGAGAACAGGAATCGGAATAACAGATGGATATTTTTTTCGAATTTTTCTCACTGCAGGATCCAAACATCCGCTATGTGCTGGCCGGAACGATTCTGCTCGGGTTTTCTGCCGGAGCGCTTGGCTGTTTCGCGATTCTCCGGAGGCGGGCGCTTGTGGGCGATGCCGTTGCGCATGCTATTCTGCCCGGGGTCTGTCTGGCATTTATCGTTGCGGGTGGTAAGGATCCGCTGATGCTGATTGCCGGAGCGTTTGTTTTCGGGCTTTTGAGTATGGTGACCATGGATTTTATCACCCGAAACAGCCGGATTGCCCCGGATGCCTCCATCGGCATGGTACTCTCGGTCTTTTTCGGCTTTGGGGTGGTGCTGCTGACATTCATCCAGTCGACCGGTTATGTCGACCAGAGCGGGCTGGATGATTTTCTGTTCGGACAGGCGGCCGCAATGATCGGATATGATGTGAACGTGTTCGGCGGGCTGAGCCTGCTCATTCTGGCCATTACCATCATCACCTTCAAGGAGCTCAAACTGATCAGTTTTGATCCCTCCTTTGCCAGGAGCATCGGGTATCCGGTCAAACGCATTGAGTTTCTGCTGGCGATGCTGATGGTGCTCACGATAACGGCGGGAATTCAAGCGGTCGGCGTTGTCTTGATGGCCTCGATGCTGATCATCCCCGCTGCCGCCGCGCGCTACTGGACCGACTCGCTCCGCGTCATGGTAGTGGTCGCTGCCGGGGTCGGAGCGCTCTCCGGGATCACCGGGTCCTTTATCAGCTATACCGCACCGGCCATGCCGACCGGGCCGTGGATGGTGGTCAGCGCCGCCCTGGTCTTTATTCTCTCATTCCTGTTGGCTCCCGGCCGTGGTGAAATCGCACGTTTTGTCCAGAAACGCCGGCTTCGGCACCGCATCGCTTCCGAAAACATTCTGAAAACCATCTATTCCATGGAGGAAGAGGATAACCGGACCGACCGGGTCAGGCCACGGCGCGAACTGGCACGTCGGCGCCATATGTCCAAACGTGATTTGAACCGGGCCATTTCC
>SLLW01000412.1 GCA_007133875.1 Balneolales bacterium
CCTGAAGTTATTCGTGAAACGATGAAGGCCTATTTATCAGGCCTATAAGTTATCGTTTAATAATCTCAAAGTGTTCAACCAACTCGTTATGAGTTTTTCTTCCGAGTAGGTTGCTCATTTGCGGCGTTAACCGGCCCCTTGACAGATCATCAATAAATGACCTCATGTCATACCAGGAGGTTTGTTTTGGAGCACCACTGCCACTTTGATGGTGAATTTTACCGGTGACTATAGTCTGTATTTTATGTTGTGCCGAATTAGAAAGACCCAGTGCCTTTTTTTGTTTTAGGTAGTCTCTGCCGGTAATGTCATCGTGTTTAATAGTTCCATATTGAATTTTGTTCTCCGGGATATTAATCGATACTTCGGCATCTATATCAGACACATAATGATCCCATGTTGTACTGCAATTGAAATAATGTTCCAATCCAAAGAACACCTTTGACTTACTACCAGAATATGATATGGTCAATTCTTTTTTTGCTCGTGTCATTGCAACATAAAGCTTTGATATCTCTTTATAATGCTCTTCTTCTGGCAATGATGGATCAGGAAATACACGATCAGAGCAGTTTATAATGATCATCTTATCGAACTCAAAACCTTTGGTTTGATTTAAATCGGATATAAAAACTTTTGCTTTGTTAATATCAGTTTTCCCATCCAGTACAATTTTATCAAGCTCTCTGCTTAATTTTTCAACATTAAAGTACGATACACCACAAATAGCTACACATCCCTTTTCCTTTTCCTCGAGATCTTCTTCCAGATAAGTAACTGCTGAAATCAGCTCAGTCTTAAAATCAGGGGCCTTTCTGAGAAATGGCTTAGGCGAAGAAAAGCTGGCATACTCAGGTTCCAGTAATTCAAAATCCCCGGTATTGTATTGATCGGGAGTTGTGTTGGATTTGAAAAGTTCAGATGCTGCTTCCAAAATTTCGCGACTATTACGGTAATTTTTCTTGATAACCATGTAATTGGAGGGGATAATCTTAATATCAGCAGCGGTTATCCTATGATTTTTTGTTTGAACCTGTTGCGCTATATCTCCGCACAGAAATAAATCATTGTTTTTATGAGGCACGAGCTTTCTGATGATTGCCAGTTCAGTGGTGCCAAAGTCCTGAAGCTCATCAACAATAATACACCTGTATTTAGGCTTTATTTTATCCTCAAACTTGTACAGGCTTTTTAATAGTCCAAGATAATCGCATACACCAACGCTTTTCATCTTATCCTCCCACTTACCAAGTCCATCCAACAGAATACTCCGGTATCCCTTGGTGAGAGGAATGAATCTTCCTGTTCTTTCAATGTCCAGATATTCTCTGCGATTATTTGGGGAGACGGCACTTCTGATCCAGTCAAGCTCCTGCCGGATATATTCGGATGCAAAGATATTCCTGCTTAGAAGTGTGGTTTGAATGGGTTCAAATACATCGGCATCATCATTGTTATTCAAGCAAAGGTAAAACTCATCCCATATTTGGTCGACATCCTCAAGATTTCTATCAGAGTAAACATCCAGGCTGCGTAACTCTATCGGATCTTGAACAAACTCTTCAATTAATTCTTTTGACAATTGCCAGAAAGACTTAACCTCGATTTGTTTAAGGATTTCTTCCTGACGAGACTCAATGGAAACTGCTACCTGGATCAGGTTTTTTATTAAATCAGCCAATGCGACATTTATGGTAGTAATAAGTATTTTTTCTTTTGGATATTCATTAGCGAGACGAATGGCACGCTTTACTGCCACACATGTTTTTCCACTTCCGCTGACTCCCAGCAGCCGGGCAGGACCATTAAAATCAGCATTTACCACTTCTCTTTGTTTTGGATGAAGAAACAGCATCCAGCCATACCATGAATAAGTTGAAATCAATTTCTGAAAATCTGCTTCCTGAAGATCCTCAAGAAAAATAAAGCGTTCGTTAGACTGGATATTATTAGCATTCTCTTCATTAAATTCTTCGAGTCTTACCAGTTCATCCTTGAACAGACGGATTCTATGGTTAGCCTCATCAATATTACCTTCTTTTAAACTGGCTAGTACATCAAATACCATGTTTTGGATTTTATTATCATTTATAGTGAGGCAAATTTTCAAAATTTCATCGCTACTTGTGAATGAATTAAATGATTCAATGAGCTTATATGTCTTTGCATTTATATTTTCTTGAAGCACATTTAAGTAGTATTCATTTAGATTTGATAATAGGTTTGGGTATATAGTTTCAGAAGGTTGATTGCTGACCTCTCTTTTTGTGTTTGAATTTGAAATCTTGAGGTCAACAATTTCAAAATTATCGTCAATTGTTAAAGTATAGCCCCTGTTCGTATTAAGCCAAGATTCGCATTCCTCATGATCACCGACGAATATCATTGCATGAATACCCTTTTCCATTATAGTAACCAATCTGCAGAAGCCTTCAAGATCGTATTTAATACATTTGGATATGCGAGACTCACCATGATTTGTCATTTTAAGTCCATGGAAAGGATCATTATTATGTATCTGCATGGCGCCAATAATACTATATACTGTTTTTGCAGCCTTTTGGTATTTACCACCTCTTGATTGAAGTTTTTGAACTTGTTCAATAATTAAGTCTTTAGCAAAAGTGTATCTCATTTTATTGTATGGTTAAAAAATCTTGTTGGTTTGTATCTGTTACATCTGACTAAAATCCTTGGTAAAGATGGAAATATGTATTATTTGTATTCAAAATAAATTGCAGAAAGAACGGTTCGAGCTCGGCTCAATCCTACATAGTGATTAGTCAGTTTTCCAGAGTTTTTATCAGGAAAAGGCAAATCGACCACAATTACCGCCTCATTTTCCAGTCCCTTGAAATTTGCAATTTCTGTAAATGATATTTCTTTAAGTGGGAAATTCATTAATGAATACTCATCTAGTATCGCAATATGTCGCTTAAACTTCTCTGGCAAATGAGAAACTATAGACTTGCTGAATTCAAATGGTGACAAAATGGTTACATCACCATAATTAATACCACCATTTTGGATTATTTCAAATAACTCTTTCTCCAGAGCTTCTATAGCTTGTGAATCCGAAGCAGCGGTTTGTATACGCACCTCTGGGCCATCTCCCACACCCACTACCCCCATATCAGCGCCAAGTGAAGTTTGAACTGTTTCAAGTATATATCTGGTATTTCGACAATTTTTTCTTAGCGGCCATTTAACAGCATTAATAGAATTTAAATATTCAACCGCTTCAGATTCTGGTTCTCCGAAAAAACCAGTCTGGTTATTTACATCCTGATAAAAGCACCATTTACCATTTGGAAGTCCTCCTTTTACCACTGTATCCAACAGATCAAGA
>SLLW01000209.1 GCA_007133875.1 Balneolales bacterium
TAGTAGAGACTGAGGCCGGACGAGAGCCGGTTAAAGATGAACAACAGCATCACCGGAAGCACATATTGCATCATTTTCAGTGCGGGGTTGGGTGCGGTATTGCCCTGGCCCGATACCTTCATCTGGACAACCATGGTGGCGGTCATCAGCAATACAAAACCTGCTATGTGGTCACCCATCAGTGGAATGGTGAACGGCAGGTTGAAGAGGATATCCGGAGCGGAAAGATCCTGAGCCCAAAGGAATGGCTCCTGCCGGACCTCGATAGCGTTTTGAAAAAAGCGCCAGAATGTGATAAGTACCGGAATTTGCAACAAGTTTGGCAGGCAACTGCCGAGCGGGTTGACCTTGGCTGTCTTGAACAGCTTCATGGTTGCCTGCTGCTGTTTCTGCGGATCATCCTTGTACTTCTCTTTAATCGCCTCCATTTCCGGCTGAAGCTCCCGCATTGCAGCCATACTCTCGAAACTTTTCTTGGTAAGCGGATAGAGCACAATCTTCACCAGCACGGCAAACAGGATGATGGTGATTCCCATGTTACCGGTCAGATCTCCGAAGAACGCAAAAAACGGCAGGATGATATACTTCACAAACGGATCGGAAAACCATCGCATGAATCCGAATCCGGTATCGACCATGTCGTAGGCTTTGGAATCGAAGTCACGCATGCGATAATACTCGAGCGGGCCCAGATAGAACTGGTAGTTGTAGGTGCCGGCATCGGTTACCCGGGTACGCAATGCGGTGGTATAATCATGGATCATTTCACCATTTTCCGGATCCTGACTCAGCTCCGCGCTCAGGATCGCACCGTCGGTCGTCTCCTGCGCTTTCATGATTTGCGTGAAAAACTTCGACTTACTGGCCACCCAGGCGACATTCCCGGTGATAATGGACTCCGCATACCCTTCATCCGACGGCTGGAACTCCTCCAGAACACCACCGGCATAGCTGTAGGCGGATGTGTACTGAGCTTCTGATGCAATATCACGTTCGGTCGTCGGGATGGCCGGTTTCCAGACCATTTCGAATCTTCGTCCGCTAATAAATTGCTCAACCCCTTCAAAGGCGACGCTCAGCAAAATCTGGTAGGAATCGCCGTCGATGGTATACGTGTAGATCATCCTTCCGCCATCCTCCAGCTCAAATTCGTACTGGAGGGTCGTGTTTTCGCCCTCATCCAGCGTGACTACGGGCGGGTGTGATACCGGCCGGAACAGCAGATCGTCGGTTTCGATATTGTAGTTCTCTGTTGAGAGAAACTCCAGAGAGTAAGCAGAGCGGGTTGTATCGGACATCAGCTGAACCTTGCCGCTGTCCCACCGATTGTGTTTTTTGAGGTGAAAGCTTGCCGGGCCACCGCCGACATTGGTGAAACGTGCTCTGTAGAGCGGCGTTTCCACCCAGGTTGAGACCGTGTCAGACGTTGGGGCGTAACCGAATACACCAAGTGACGGCCGATGGTCAGATGGCAGATCGGCCGGGTCTATAAGATCTGGTGTCTCCTCCAGGCGTGTTTCGCGTTCTTCAAACTCATCGGGAATCGTATCCTGGGCCAGGCGCTCCTGGCGTTGGCGTTCAAGCTCCTCTTGTGAGGGCATGGTAACATACATCCAGCCGAGCATCAGCCCGAAGATGAGGAGAAATCCGATAACGGTATTACGATCCAAAATAGTTGTTCTTTAAAATGTCGTTAGTGGAATGTTTTTTTTCGGATGATTGACAGGAGCAATCGGAGGCGGTTCCCGGAACCGGATCCTCTCCGCCGTCACTCCATGGGTTGCAACGGAGCACACGCCATACCGTCAGGCCGGTTCCCTTGAAAACACCGTGGGCCTTGAGGGCGTCAATCGCATAGTGGCTGCATGTGGGGTAATAGCGGCAACTGGGCGGAAAATAAGGGGAGATGAAAAACTGATAACCGCGCACCAGGGCAATGAACAGATATTTCATAGGACACCTCTTTTTTCGAGATGGCTGCGAACGGCTGACAGCAGGCGGACACACTCCTCTTCTACTACCTGAAACGGGGTGTCGGTCTTTTTTGCAATAAAAATCCCCTGAAAACCGATCGCACCGGAGTCGGTAATATCACGAATCATATATTGATGTAGCCGGTAAGCTTCCCTCATACGGCGCTTGATCGCGTTGCGTTCGTGTGCTTTGCCAATGCGTTTTCCTGCGATAAACCCGGCAAGGCAGGTCCCGGGCTGGTCAGGCAAGATGAGGTAGCGCATGTCGATATGCCGCTCTCTGGCGATCCTGCCCTCCCGAAAAAGCTGCTGAATCGGTTCGCGCCCACGCAAAATCCGGGAGCGCGGCAGGGTATACTTCCGCTCGTTACTACTTGCGGAATACTTCATCACTGACGGTCAGTCGTTTCCGGCCTTTGGCGCGGCGGCGTTTTATAACGTTACGCCCGTTGGCCGTCTCCATACGGGAACGGAAGCCGTGTTTGTTGCTGCGACTGCGCCGGCTTGGTTGATATGTTCTTTTAGGCATCGTGTTGCTATTTTTGGAATTCGCTTAATATTAACAAAGACACGAAAAATACAAGTTTTTTAGCAAATATTGAACCATTAATTATAAGCTATTTTTGCTTTTCATTCGTTGAGAAAATGAACAGGGCCTGAAACGGGTTCTGCAAAAGGATATCTTGAACAAACCTCGATTTAGCCGTACTTTAACAGGCTGTACATCCATTAAAAAACGCCCGAAGGCAGATATGATAGACAAGATTTTCTCAGGTATTTCAAAGATAATGGGCTCCAAAAGTGAGCGCGATATCAAAAAAATCCAACCGATCGTCGATGAAATCAAGTCCTTCGAGGAGGAGATGAAGGCACTGAGCGATGATGAACTCAAGGGGAAGACCGGGGAATTCAAACAGGAGATTCGCGAGGCGACCGCCGCCACCCAGAAAAAAATTGATGAACTGAAAGCCGAACTCAATACGATTCACACCGGGGAGTCGGAAGATATTGACCGGCGTAATGAACTCGAATCGGAACTGGAAGAGCTGGACAAAGAGTGGCTCGAAATCACCGATGAGGTGCTGGACGACATCCTGCCCGAAGCGTACGCTGTACTCAAAGAGACCTGCCGCCGGTTTGTCGGGAAAAGCTGGAAAGTGGCCGGAACCGACAACGAATGGAACATGGTTCCCTACGACGTCCAGCTTATTGGTGCCGTTGTGTTGCATCAGGGGAAAATTTCCGAGATGAAAACCGGTGAAGGGAAAACCCTCGTCGCCATCTTCCCCACCTATCTCAATGCCCTGGTCGGACGAGGTGTTCATATCGTCACTGTAAACACCTATCTCGCCCAGCGTGATGCCGAGTGGAACGA
>SLLW01000253.1 GCA_007133875.1 Balneolales bacterium
CTTTCAGCACGGTAACATCTTCAATAATATTCGGATCAATATCCAGGCCCCTGTTGGAAGTACCACCGGTAAACAGGGTGCTTTCAGAGAACGTCATATTGTCTTCGGCGTTGCTGATCGGCACACCATCGACGACAAACAGCGGCTGGTTGTTACCCAGCATGGAGGTATGGCCACGGATTACGATTCGTGAAGAACGACCGGGTTGTCCACCGGAACCGGTGACATGTACACCGGAAAATTGCCCTGCCAATCCATCGACCAGGTTTTCGCGCTGCGAATTGAGCAACGCTTCGCTGTCGATCGACTGAACGGCGTAACCGACGCTTCGTGCCTCCCGCTGAATACCGAGGGCTGTTACAACCACTTCATCGAGACCCAGAAAATCTTCCTGGAGCTGAAAATCAATTTCCAGTCCTTGCGGTCCGACTTCTACATCTCTTGTAATGGTTTGATACCCCAGATATGATACACGTAATGTATACGAACCTGCGGGCACGTTGGTGATGGTGAACTCACCGTCTAATGTGGTAGATGCTCCGCGCTCTAACTCCTCGACAAGGACGTTAGCGCCCGGCAGTTCATCTCCCGTTCTGCTATCAGTAATGGTTCCTGTAATGTTGCCCTGGCTAAAGGCATATGCAGGTAAAACCATAACGGCCAACAGAGCCAGCGATAGTACCTTTCTGAACATATATGACCTCAAATTTATTTTTTTGGTGACAATAGAGGTATTGAGATATGGACAAAACTCGCCAATCCAGATTTATATATCTGTAACCGACAGTTCCCATCCGATATCACAGTACCCGTTTTCATTTGTAAGGAAGTCAATACAATAACTTCCAACAAGAAACAAATGGTAAAAAAAACACTGAATAAGCTAAATATGCAAATAGTTATTCAATATTTCGCATAGGTATAAAGATTAAGGTTAAATGAAAATAAAGCAATTTTTTTTTTAAATAATCGCTGTTTTACCCCCAATACCCGAAAAAAACTTCATACATACGCAACAATATCAACATCTTCCCCATAATATAATATGTTATATCGGCCTGGTTAATATGGTACCAGTCAACCATCGTTGTATCTGTTCGTACTCCACGCTGTGATATTGCGTATGGCGATGCAGAACATAGTGTTCAAAAGGATAGGCGTCGCTGTCAACCCGGGTCCGTTGAAAATAAAAGACCCTTCGTGCATCTCTTCTGTCATAGCCATAAATCCATACCACCCTGTCAAGTGATTGCTCTACATACCATGGAGCACCGAAAAGTACGTACACCAATCCCATATCGGTCATCCACCCCTCCTTGAAGGTTGTGAACTGCCTGTTGGCCTCTTCCACCCGTTGATAGTACTCCTCAATCACCCTTCCCGCCATCTCTTTGTTTCCGATATTCGATAGCCAAAACCGGTCAATTTCTCTCTTCAATGAATCCCGGTCCTCAATCTCCATCAAATCACGATACTCACTGCGCCTCATTAAATATACCAACGGTTTTGCAAGCTCCCTGACACTTACGATATTGGGGAAATTGCTGCTCATAGAGGCAAAATCCCGGGCCTTGAACAACTCCCAGTCGTCATCGGATTCATGCGATCTGACCCGAACCTCGAAACGGTAATTCCCTCTGGACGGGCGGTCCGTCCGGTACTCAATGGTGATATTACCCGTCTCCTCATCCAAAATACGCTGCTGACTTTCAAGTTCTTCGCTGCGGTTGTAATTGATACCCCGGTACTGCAGCGAACCCCGCGACGGGGTCACACCGGACATTGGGCGCGGGGGAAGGGTATCCGATTCAAACTTTATCAGCCGCATATTCACAGCCAGCGGACCGGTATCCGGATTTTTTGTAACCTGAAACTCAAACCTGAGTGTATCCACCCGCCCGGGAATGGTGTAGGTATTCAATGGCATATCGTAGGAGTGATCTCTCTGATCCCGGCCCTTAACTTTGATATGGGTCAGATTCGGAGTAGCACCGTCGGGATCATACACCCTGGCATTCACTCTTTGTACAGACTCTTTGCCCGAGTCCTCATCAATTGCCCGCACAATGACCCGGTATCTGCCCGGGTCGGCACGAACCCGTTCACTGTGGGATATCACATCCCTGCTGTTGGTAATCCCCCTGCCGGATGATTCGACCTCCTTGCTTTCCCGCAAGATGGCAATTCGTTCGTACTCATCTTCGGATGAATCGATAATCCGGTATACTTCCGTTTGAATGGTCACTTCTGCTTTGAATATTCCGTCTCTTTCCCTGTACACCAGACTGCCCAGAATGACATCCATGCTGACATCGATAACCGGCTGGTCATCTTCATCAAAAAAGGATATGGCAGAAATCAGAATTTCCGGATGGCCGTCAACAGGACGGATGTGGGAGCCGGTCCGCACCTCCGGGTCAAATGCCCGTGAACAGAATGCCATCAGCACGGACAGACCCAAAAACACGACAATGGAGTATCGGAAGTACATAAATCTAATTAAACCACCACGGTTGACAGAAACAATAGTAAACTTATAACGGATAGAAGAAACGGAAGATTACAATCAGCAGAAATAATACCTGTATACGTAGTAACTTCACTCATTGCCACCCATGCATCCCAAGAAACAGTCCTCCAAGTGTGAGCAGCCACCCCGGTATAACATGTAATACCAGGTTCCATACGGCCGATTTCCATAATCCGTTCTCCATGAGCTCCACGGTTTGCACCATCCAACCGGAAAACGTTGTATAAGAGCCCGCAAAACCGACGGATAGAACAAGAAATACCGAACCATCAACCACTCCTGTTATCATCCATCCGGTTAAAAATCCGATAAAAAGCGAACCGCTCAGATTCACCAGCATGATTCCGGCAGGAAATGAAGTGGGAATTGCATAATGCAGAAATCGGTCGACACCATGACGCAGCACGGCTCCAAATGCACCGGCAAGGCCAATACCGATATAGATATACAAGGATGATATCTCCGTCATACGTCACCTTCCCTGTTGGTTCCACCAGAAATGTACCAGCGGTAATTCATATATCTACCGAGGGATAACCCGGCAAAAGCCGATGTGAGTCCGGCCGTAATGCTGAGAACAATATAGAGGGACATCAGCAAAAAATGGCCTGACTGGCCCCCGGACGCCAGATCAATTGTTATGCCGGAAAATGTCGTAAAGGATCCGATCACCCCGGTTCCGAAAAAGGCTCGCATTGCGGCACTGTTTTTTCCCCTGCCGACAAATAGTGCCACGGCAATTCCCAACAGAAAAGCGCCCAGAACGTTCTCCGAAAAAACAGCCCATAGGAACAGGGACGATTCCGATCC
>SLLW01000067.1 GCA_007133875.1 Balneolales bacterium
AAGGTACCGGAACTGGATGTCTGCGGGACGCTGTTGAGCGCCCTGGACCGGGACGATGCGCAGCAGCTTCGCCGTTTGTATGAATTCCGGAAAGAGCTCGACATGCGCATCCGGAAAATCAGCAGTGAAGAGGCCCGGGAACGGGAGCCGCTGTTATCACCACGAATCGTATCGGCGATCTGGCTGCCGGATGACGCACAGATTGATAACCGGGCCCTGATTGCCGCATTGATCAGCGCATTTAAAAATCGCGGCGGAACCCTTATTGAGAAAACCGGAGTGGTGGAAATCACCTCCAATAACGGCCGTATCAGGGGAGTAGAGGCCAATGGAGAACCAGTGTCATACGATACAGTAGTGCTTGCCGCCGGTACCTGGAGTGATCGGATCCGCGGATTGCCGGATCGGGCGAAGCCGATGATTCGTCCGCTAAAGGGGCAGATCCTGACACTGAAACAGACAACCGACTGTGAGCCCGCCTGTATGATCCGAAGCCCGGATGTGTACCTGGTTCCAAAAAGTGACGGAACGATCCGGATTGGTGCCACCAGTGAGGATAAAGGATTTGATACCACGGTCACCGCCGGTGCGGTTAAGGATCTGCTGGAAGACGCCTGGGAGCTGGTTCCCTCTATCTATGATCTGCCGCTACAGGAAATTCATGCCGGACTCAGGCCCTCCGGACCCGATCACGCACCATCCATCGGTTATGCCGGTGTAGACGGTTTGTATTATGCCATCGGACACTATCGCCATGGAATACTCTACACGCCCGTCACAGCTTACAGTCTGACTGATGAAATCCTTCATCAAAAGCCACACAAGCGGATGAAAACCTTTTCCCCTATGCGGTTCCATAAAAGGTATTGAGCGGCATAAATCTAATCCTAACGATTTTTTATCCTGATTTCCGCCACAGAAATGCGGTGTGATTTTTTAACCAGATATCAGAAATGAATACCTGGTCAAAAATGTTACTGCAACAGAAACCGTTGTAAATAGAAACGTTACCTTACATAAGAAAATCGTTCTCCTGAAGGAAGTGATCAGTCATGAATATTATCATAAACGGAACCCGGCAAAAGCTGGAGACGGAATCATCGGCAACACTTGACCGGGTTCTGAAAGATTTGGGTTACGAAACTGAGATGAACGGGATGGCTGTGGCCGTCAACGATGCGGTCATTCCCAAACACGAATGGCCGGAATACCAGCCAGAAGAAAATGACCGGCTGGAAATCATCCGCGCTACCCAGGGCGGATAAATCCCGGATTATGAAACCAACAATGAAAAAATTAAAAATTGCCGACCGGGAATTCGGATCCCGCCTGATTGTGGGAACGGCAGGATTCCCGAATCCGCAGGCCATGAGGGAATCGCTGCGGGCAAGTGGTGCGGAGATGGTAACCGTGGCAATTCGCAGAGCCAATCTTGACAACGGGTCTGACGAAAATATCCTCACCTATCTTAAAGAAGATAACTACGACATCCTCCCGAACACCGCCGGCTGTTATACCGCCAAGGAAGCTGTTCTGACAGCACAGCTTGCGCGGGAAGCGATGGGCACAAACTGGGTTAAACTGGAGGTGATTGGTGATGACGAAACGCTCTTTCCTGATGTGCCGGAGCTTCTCAAAGCGGCCGAAACACTTCTGGATGACGGGTTTGTGGTACTCCCGTATTGCAATGACGATCCCATAACGTGCCGGAAATTGTCGGATATGGGATGTGCGGCTGTGATGCCGCTGGGATCCCCGATCGGATCCGGGATGGGAATTCGCAATCCGTATAACATCCGGATCATCCGGGAAGTGACCGACGTTCCGATCATTGTTGATGCCGGTGTCGGTACGGCATCTGATGCAACATTCGCCATGGAGCTTGGTATTGACGGAATATTGATGAACTCGGCTATTTCGCAGGCGAAACATCCGGTCACCATGGCCACTGCCATGAAACTCGGAATTGAAGCCGGACGGCTCGCCTATGAAGCCGGGCGTATACCGCGCCGACTGTATGCCAATGCATCCAGCCCCCTCGAAGGAATCATCGATGTCGACACCAATTCCTGATTTCCGCCTCTACGCCATCACATCCGGACCGGCGTTCGGCGGAGATTATACCAAAATGGCTGATCATATCGAATCGCTCTGCCGGCGCGGGCTGCGCTGCCTCCAACTCCGCGAGAAAAGCCTCCCGGCCCGGCCATTGTACCAATTGGCAAACGTGCTTCGCGAAATCACAAAGTCGTACAAAACCCTGCTGATGATCAACGATCGGGTGGATATCGCTTTGGCATGCGGAGCCGACGGTGTCCATTGCCGGGAGGATAGTTTGCCGGCCGAGATAATCCGGAACATTGATCACCGCTTGCTCGTTGGCCGAAGTGTGCACGATGAAACATCCGCCGGAAAGGCCCAACGGGAAGGCGCCGGTTTTCTGGTCTACGGACCGGTTTTCAAACCCGGGTCCAAATCAGCCAGTACCCCTCCATCGGGAACAAAAAAGCTGGAAACTATTTGCCGGAGCGCTGAGGTTCCGGTATTTGCACTTGGCGGGATCACACCTTCAAACGCCGGGGAGTGCCTTGCTGCCGGCGCACACGGAGTGGCGTGCATATCCTCGGTTATGGTCCCCGGAGACGAAATCCGGGCTCTTGACAAATTTGAACAGACATTGGGCACATTGTAAATGAGCGACAGGCGATCAGCAATCAAAGGATTATATGTGGTTACGGATACGGTCATCCAGAACCGGTTCACCCATGAAGAACTTGCCGGGCAAGCGGCAAGGGGCGGAGCTCGCGTGATGCAGCTGCGTGACAAAAAGCCGGGATCGGGTACACTGTTTGATACGGCTGCTCGATTTGTTGAGGTTTGCCGGGAAGCGGGAGCCATCAGCATTATTAATGACCGTGCCGATATCGCACTTGCCTCCGGAGCGGACGGCGTCCACCTGGGCCAGAATGATCTGCCGGTGGATGTCGCCCGAGAGGTTTTGGGTCCGGATAAAATTATCGGAGGAACCGCCTCCACCATCGAAGAAGCTCTTCGGGTGGAGCAGTTGGGGGCCGATTATGTCGGATTCGGGCATATTTTTGAGACCCCGACCAAAAAGAAAGAGTATGCACCAAGAGGAACCGGGTACCTGAAAAAACTATGCGAAGCGGTCTCTATTCCGGTTGTGGCAATCGGAGGAATCGATGCAGGGAACATCCGGCAGGTGGTGGATGCCGGTGCTGATGCGGTTGCAGTGTGCCGCGCGGTCTGTGCTGCGGAAAATCCCGAAAGTGCCGCCCGGTCACTCCAGGAGGCATTCCGGACCTGACGGCACG
>SLLW01000289.1 GCA_007133875.1 Balneolales bacterium
GTATGGTTCCCGGTTCAGCTTCTTCCGGATTTGTGGCGCCTATCAGTTTTCGATAATCAGAAATGGCATTCTCTTTTTCAAGTACCAGCGGCACACATGCTCCGCTGCTCATAAAATCAGTAAGGCTGTCATAAAATGGGCGATCCTTATGTACTTCATAAAAAACACTGGCTGTCTGCTTGGTTAGCCGGGTCATTTTCATCGCCTTGATGGTGAAACCGGCCTCCTCTATACGTCGTATCACTTCACCTGTCAGCCCTTTTTTTACACAATCCGGTTTAAGAATTGCCAAAGTTCGTTCTTTCGCCATAAGTATTCTTTTTTTACTGATTATTTATTCGATTTGTACCGCTGTTCGTTCACTACTTTAAACGATTTTTTAAAGAATTCTTCGAATATATCATGTTTATTGCAGAACAACAGGCTTTCTCTGACAATTATTTATATTTTTTTCACAATTGGATAAGTTTTTTAAAAAATTTCGCTTTAGCCGTATTACCTGATTTGTATCAAATCTACTTTTTTTAATAAATGCATATGCCCATAACTCATCAAAATGATACCCTTTATATGCGAAACGGCTGTCACCTGGAAATGACAGCCGTTTTTTGATTCAGCTTTGGCAATAATTATTTGTCGGTCAGGCTGCTGATGCCGGGCAGTTCAATCCCTTCCAGATATTCCAGGCTCGCACCGCCACCTGTTGAGACGTGCGACACTTTCTCTTCCAGGCCTGCTTTTTTGATTGCAGATGCGGAGTCGCCGCCACCGATAATAGTGATGGCACCATCCTCAGTCGCAGTACTCATAGCACCGGCTACAGCAAATGTCCCTTTGGCAAATGCCTCCATTTCAAAGACACCCATCGGACCATTCCAGATTACGGTTTTTGCCTTTTTGATTTCATCACCAAAAAGCTCTGCAGATTTCGGACCGATGTCCATCGCCATCCAGCCCTCTTCAATACCATCTTCGGCAACGGTCCTGGTCTCCGTATCTTCCTTGAACTCCCTGCCAACAATGGAATCAACCGGAAGCATTATTTCCACATTATTGGCTTTGGCTTTCTCCATCAGTGAACCGGCCAGTTCCACTTTATCCGCTTCCAGCAATGAGTTGCCGATCGGAAGGCCTTTGGCTTTATAGAATGTGTAGGTCATTCCGCCACCGATGATAATGGTATCAACTTTGGTGATCAGGTTTTCGATCACACCAATTTTGTCGGATACTTTAGCTCCGCCAAGCACCGCTACAAAGGGTCGTTTCGGTTTTTCGACACTGTTTTGCAGATACTCAATCTCTTTGTCCAGCAGGTATCCTGATGCAGCAGGCTGCAAAAATTCGGTTATTCCTGCTACGGAACAGTGGGCACGGTGGCTGCTGCCAAAAGCGTCATTGACAAAAACATCGCCGTGAGCGGCCAGTTCTTTGGAAAATTGCGGGTCGTTTTTGGTCTCTTCCGGATGGAACCGGACATTCTCCAGCAGTACAATGTCACCATCCGATGCACGGTCAATAGCTTCTTTTGCCTTTTCACCTATGCAATCTTCCCCGAAAAAAACATTGCCGGAAACCAGCGATTTCAGGTGATCGGCAACCGGCCGGAGGCTGAATTCCGGATTGGGCTCGCCTTTCGGACGGCCGAGGTGGCTCAGCAGAACCAGTTTGGCTCCAGCGTCAATAACATGATTGATGCTCGGAAGCGCCTGTCGTATGCGGTTGTCATCGCCGATAACGCCCCCCTTCAGCGGAACGTTAAAATCTACACGCATTACAACCGTTTTTCCTTTCAGATCGAGGTCTTTTAGGGATAATTTCGCCATTTGAATGAATCCTTTTGTTTTAAGCGTTATTTTACTTTGATGCTCACAATAGTGAGTTCACATGTTTTTTTTATGAAAATCGTTGTTCAGGTTACCTAAAATACGAGATTAACGAATCAATACTAAACCAATGCCCACAGTTTACTTCGACCATGCCGCAACCACCCCTGTTGATCCCCGGGTTGTGGAAACTATGCTGCCGTTTCTGAAAGATGATTATGGCAATGCCGCATCCATTCACCATATGGGCAGAAAGTCGAATGTACACGTGGAGACCTGGAGGGGAAAAATCGCACGCACCATTGGTGCCGAACCGGCAGAAATCATCTTTACCAGTGGCGGAACCGAGAGCAACAACGCCGCCATATTTGGGGTACTGCAAAGCCGGACCGGAAAACAGATTGTCACCTCACGAACGGAACACAGCGCGGTACTCCATCCGGTCGAACAGGCACAAAAAATGGGATACCAAATCATCTATGCTGATATCGATGAACACGGCAAGGTAACCCCCGAAGCACTGGAGTCGGTTCTGTCAGAAAATACAGCACTGGTGAGCCTGATGCATGCCAATAACGAAACCGGCACGGTCAACCCGGTTACCGACCTGTCGGCCGTTTGCAGCAGGCATGGCATCCCATTCCACTGTGATACGGTTCAATCCATTGGCAAGATCCCGGTCCATGTGGATGATCTGGGGGTTGACCTGCTGAGTATGAGTGCACACAAGTTCAACGGACCCAAGGGAGTTGGAGCACTCTATGTCCGGAGCGGATGTGATTGGTCACCATGGGTTCACGGCGGTTCACAGGAACGTGGACGGAGGGGCGGCACACTCAATGTTCCGGGGATTGTCGGGATGGGCCGGGCGTTGGAACTGGCAACCGGGGATATGGCCGGGAATATCACACACATCGGGAAGCTGAAAACCCAATTCAAACAGGGCCTGCGGGATGCTTTTGGTGATACCATCCGATTCAACGGGGATGTGGATGGCGGCATGCATCACATACTGAGTGTAACCGTATCGGACAGCCGCGGCGAACCTCTTGACGGCGAGATGCTGCTGCTCAATCTGGATATTGAAGGTATCTGCTGCTCCAACGGATCTGCCTGCACGTCCGGAACCGTCAATCCCTCACATGTCATGCTTGCACTTGGATACAACGAAGAAATGGCCAAGTCCACGCTTCGCTTCAGTATTGGAAAATCCAACACCACAGATGAGGTCGACCAGGCTGTCCGCTCCCTGAAGGAGATTGTCTCCCGCCATACGGTACTCAGCCTTTAGAGGGTGACTCCTCAATATCTGATTTTTCATTTTCCGCGATAAACCGGTTACGGCAATCCCGGATAATCTCTTTCGCCTTTTCCAAATCATACCACCCATCCGTTCCGGTTTTTTTATCTTCCAGATCTTTGTAGACCTGGAAAAAATGCTCTATTTCATGGAGCATGTGCGGGGGGAGATCCTCCAGGGTATTGATATGGTTCCAA
>SLLW01000379.1 GCA_007133875.1 Balneolales bacterium
AGTTCTCATTTATTGAACCATTTACCTGACTTCCTATGAAACGCATTACAATAATTATTATAATAATCGCCGTTGCCGGGTCGGCCGCGGCCTGGGTCCTCTCATCGGGAGGCAAAGAACAAAGTGAAACCTCCGGTATAGAGCTCAAGGTTGAACGGGGCAATTTGGTGGAGCATGCATTGGCTGTCGGCCGGGTGGAACCGAGAAATGAGATTGAAGTGAAATCCAAGATTTCCGGGGTGGTCAACAAAGTCTATGCAGAAGCCGGTGACTATGTTTTTGAGGGCGATCCGCTGCTTGAGATCAGACCTGACCCCACACCGCTGGAGATGGCCGAAGCGAAACGCAATGTGGAACGGGCCGAAATATCCGTGGAGAACCTGCAGCGCGAGATGCATCGCATCGAACAGCTCCGGTCCCGGAATATGGTTTCCGAGCACGACTACCAGGATCTGAACCGGCGGCTGCGCGACTCCGAAATCAATCTTCAACTGAACCGCGAACGGCTGGAACTGTTGGAATCGGGCCGAATCCTGATCGGTGAAACCCTTATTGAAAGTGTCGTTAAGGCCCCCACCGAAGGCTATATCCTCGAAAAAATGGTGGATGTCGGTGATCCGATCGTACCGCTCACTTCCTATCAGGCCGGTACGGCACTCATGAGCATTGCCCGAATGGATGACCTGCTCTTCAAAGGTACCGTCGATGAAATTGATGTCGGTAAAATCCGCGAAGGCATGCCGGTGAATATCCGTATTGGAGCGCTCCCGCATGCAAATGTAACCGGGGAGGTGACCAAAATTTCCCTGAAATCCACGACTCGTGACAATAGTACGGTGTTTCCGGTGGAGATACGGATTATTGAAGACGACGGGCATACGCTTCGGGCCGGTTATTCCGCCAATGCCAATATCATCGTTGAAAAACGGGAAGATGTTCTGATTATCCCGGAACGGGTGGTCACGTATAATGATGACCAAAATACCGTCGAGATCCCGGGAAAAGGGGAGAACGGCCGTATTCAGAAACCGGTCGAACTTGGCTTGAGTGATGCCATCAGCGTGGAAGTTATTGATGGCCTTGAAGAAGGTGATGTGGTCCTTGAAAAGCCGCTCAGAACACTTGCAAGTCAGTAGTAGTGATGTAAGACCAAAGCCCAATTCCTATAACCCAAGGCCATGAACTTCTTCAAGGATTTTCTCCGCACAATAAACACCCAGCGTCTCCGGACGTTCCTTACCCTGTTTGGCATTGTCTGGGGAACTGCATCCCTTATCATCCTGCTCGCTTTCGGAATGGGGTTTCGCGATCAGTTGGAACTCAATATGCGGGGTCTCGGGGATAGAATTGTAATTGTCTTTGGTTCCAATACCACAAAAGCACATGAAGGGTACGGAATAGGAAGACAGATCCAGTTGCGGGAAGGGGATGTGCATGCCCTGGAACAGAACATTCCGGCCATCAGTAAGATTGCACCGGAATATGCTACCTGGAATGCCGAAATACGAAAAGGAGACCGCCGAAACTCCCCCATGCTGACCGGTATTCCGGTTGTTTACAGTGAAATGCGCAATATCTATGCCCGGGAGGGCGGCCGATGGATCAGCGATCGCGATGTGGCAGAGCGGCGAAGGGTTGTATTCCTGGGTGATCATCTTAAACAGCTGCTTTTTGATGATGAGGAAGCGGTTGGGCAACAGGTGTTTGTGAACAACACGCCATTTACCGTGATAGGGGTGATGCAGACAAAATCGCAGGACTCGTCATACGGTCAGCGCGACCGCGACCGCGCATTCATCCCTATGACCACCTATTCGACCCTTTTCGGAACCGACCGGTTGCATAATTTTATCTATCAGGTGGAGGACCCTGGTTTGAATGCCTATGTAGAGAGTCAGGTGTATGAGGTGCTTGGACGCCGGCACCGTTTTGACCCGGCTGATAGTGACGCTCTTGGTGTCTGGGATACCAGCCAGATGTGGGAGTTTTTTAAATATTTCTTTCTGGGTTTTAACTCCTTTATGGGGGCGATCGGAGCAGTTACACTTGCCGTTGGCGGCATCGGGGTGGCAAATATCATGTTTGTAGTTGTTCAGGAGCGGATGAGAGAGATCGGTATCCGAAGATCGGTGGGAGCAAAACGCCGTAGTATTCTGGCGCTTTTCTTTGGGGAAACGTTTCTGCTGGTTGGCATTGGTGCTGCGATCGGCTATCTGATCGGCTGGGGAATCGTTGTCCTGATGCAGCATCTTCCGGCAGAGGAGATTGTCGGAACCCCGCAATTCACCCCGATTGTGGGACTCTACGCGTTTCTGGTTCTCGCACTTATCGGACTGGCAGCCGGTTTCATGCCGGCAGTCCGGGCATCCCGACTGAATATCGTCGACTGTATCAAATAACCAAAAATTACGACTCACAACCTGTATTCATTATCCCATGACCTGCAATTCACATTCAAACTGATACGACCATGTGGCTCAACCTGATTAAAGAATTTCTCCAGGATTTGCGAAAGCAGAAACTGCGGACCAGCCTTACTATCATTGCTATTACCTGGGGAACCATTGCTGTGGTTACATTATTGGCTTTTGGCGAGGGATTGGGCGTTCAGCTGATTCAGGGCATGCGCGGCGGCGGAAACCAGGCAATGATTTTTTACGGAGGCCAGACCAGCCGAACGTTTGACGGACTCGATATCGGACGACGGATTCGTTTTGATGAAAATGATGTAACCATGTTGCAGCGGTCCGTACCACAGATTGAAATTATTTCACCGCAGTACGGGCGCTATGTGAATTTGCGGGTAGGGTCCAATGGCACCAACACCTTTATGGAAGGGGTGGATGCCGGCTTTGATGAAATGCGGTCCATGTACCCGGTAGCCGGCGGACGTTTTCTTAACAGCCGTGATGTTGCCGAACAGCGGCGTGTGGCATTCATCGGCCATGAACTGGCAGATCAGCTCTTCACGGATGGCCAGGCCGTTGGACAATCTATGCAGATTGATGACAGCCCGTTTACCATTGTCGGGGTTATGTCAGAAAAAATGCAGATGGGCATGAGTAACGGGCCTGATTCTCGGCGTGTCGTAATCCCTTATACTACCTACCGGCAGATGTTCAGCCAGCAGCATCTGAACTCCATGGTCATACGCCCCTCGAACCCCGCATATCAACAGGAGGTTGAAAGCAGCGTCAGAGAGATTATGGGTCGTAAATACAAGTTTCATGCCGATGACTCACAGGCGATCCAGGTCTGGGATTTTATTGAAGCCGAACGGATTATGAGTCAAGTGAATTTGGGGATGAAGATCTTCCTG
>SLLW01000437.1 GCA_007133875.1 Balneolales bacterium
CTTTTTTGCGGTCCGCAGGGATCAGGAAAAACAATCACTGCTTCCATACTTGGCAAGGAGGGAAAAGTGGACGTGTATCGAATTGAATTATCAGGGGTGGTATCCAAATTTATTGGGGAGACGGAAAAGAACCTGTCCAGGGTGTTTGAAAAAGCGGCGGAAAACGGAGCAATTCTTTTTTTTGATGAAGCGGATGCTCTGTTTGGAAAGCGAACGGAAGTCCGCGACAGTCACGACCGGTATGCGAATCAGGATGTGTCCCATCTGCTCTCAAAAATCGACAGCCACCCGGGCATGGTGATTCTGGCTGTAGAGGCGAAGTCCCGGATTGCCAGGGCTGAACTGCGCCGTTTCCGGTCGGTTATCGATTTTTCCGGTTAAAGGTTTCGCATCCTGAGTATCATCCATTCGGGGATGTTCCTGATGAGGGCCATCACCCACCGCATTTTTGATCCGGTGTAGATTTTGTGCCTGCCTTTTTTCCACGCTTTGTAGATATCTCGGCCCGCTTGTTGCAAAGGTGTGACCCCGAATTTGGATGTGCGCCCGGCTACCATTTTTGTAGGTACAAATCCCGGAAGCACCGTTATGACCTGCACCCCCGATTCGTATAACCGATGTCGAAGTCCGTCCAGATAGACGGTCAGCCCGGCTTTGGATGATGCGTAGATATAACTGCTCTGCCGTCCGCGCTCACCAGCAACCGAACTGAGGCCGATGATCGCCCCTTCCCCTTTTTGTTCAAAATCCGCCGCTGCGATCTCCAGTATACTTATGGCTCCCAGCAGGTTTGCTTCCAGCATATGACGGGCTTTGCGGAAATCTTCCTCACACGCTTTCTGATGTTCAAGAACACCGAATGCCAGGATGATGACATCAGGACGAGGGTGCAGCGAATCATAAAACTCCCGGTGCGATTCAAAGTCGATGGCATCAAAAGCCACGGCACGGGCGACAATGCCGTGCTTTCGCCCAAGCTCGTAGGTTTGGTTTTCTGCAGCTTTCAGATTCCGTGAGGCAAGGGTGATTTCCGCTTTTTCTTTTTCTGCAAATTGTTCTGCGGCGGCCAGTCCGATCTCCGAATTGCCGCCAAGTACCAATACAACCATGTTGTGCTATAATGATTTATAATTTGTCGTTGCATCCCCATTTCGTATTCATATGGAACACATTGACGAACCGTAATAGTGCCGGGGGATGAGGAATTCCATGCTTCGTTCAGGGTTTGACGATATAACGGATATCTTCATTGACATAGTGGAGAAATGGCCGTAGTTCACGACTTGCCAGAAATTCATCCACCGCCTTCCGGCACCCGTCAAATGCACCGTAATCATCGATAATAACAAACCCGCCACGTACCACATGGCGGAACAGATAATCCAGGCACACTTTGGTGGATGCATACCAGTCGGCATCGATGCGCAGGATGGCAATTCTCCCGATGTCGCCGTGCCGTTCGGGAAGGGTATCCTGAAACCATCCTTTGTGAAAGTGAATGCAATCCGGATCATAACCGATCTCTTCGATTAGCAGGCGCCTGTTATCTTCAACGGTTCCCGGCCCGCCTTTGTCATCGTAGATCCCCTTCAGGGCGACCATGCGTCCACTGCTGCCCCCATAATTCTTAACTTCTGCAAGAGCACGCTCGCCATCCACGGTCTCGTCAGGCTCGCAAATCTCTTCAAAGGAGTCGAACAGATGGAGCTCTCTTCGGGTATTACCATGGGCCAGATTGACCTGTGCCATGATTCCCACAGATCCTCCTTTCCATACCCCGCACTCCACAAATGCGCCATCAATCCCCTCCTTTTCACAATAGCGTGCCTGACGGTAAAGTGTAAACAGCCCTTCATGTCCAACCATGGTACTCCTTTTTTCACGGACAAGACGAATCATCGCCGCCGCTTCGTCTCGCTGCTCCTGATCCGTGAACCGGGAGGGACCGGTTTTCTTCAGGATGATTTTGTATCCCGCCCTGGCTGCCAGCCGTTTTAACAGTTGTTTAATCATAGCACGGTTTGGATACGGACTGATGTTGGTTTATGAGCATTTGCAAGGGGGACATGGTGTATGGTACAGGTAAATAGGATACCCAACAAATCACGGTCCGGCATTACTGGCAATTTCCACCTTTCGGGCATCCACCGGCCGGACAACAATATTCAGGGAAATGTAAGAAAAATCTTTGACCCGCACTCTGAAACTACCTGTTGATAGGTATGGGTTATGATTTTTTTAATACGTTGCAGAGTCAGATTAATGCAATGCTAAAACCGGCAGTTGTTTCCAGGATGTTATAACCCTGCCTAGCCACCGGCCGGAAGTGGAAGTTTCAAAACATCATGCGGGCACAACAGAGTTGCAAACAGGGAACAATACTCTGGATCCCACCAGTCAATGACCATAACCTGAAAAGAATAGCTGGTGCGCACACGGATGATGGCATCGATTCGGGGGATTGGAAAGGGCAAATCACTATAATGCCTTGAGCTCTATTTTAAATAAGCAGCTTACTAAGCAAAAAAGAAAAAAAACACTGCATTTGAAAAGATAAGTGTTCATCCGAATTGCCGTTCACGCATTACAATCTCTGTGGAGTACGCCTTTATAATACTGTCGATTCTTTTTAGCATGAGATTCCTGTCATTCGCACTGAGGATATACTCCATTTCGCTTGGGGTCAGACCAAAAAAGTGTTGAACCGCAGTTTTACCCCAACACTTCATAAAGTAGGGCCTGATTGCTCCTGTGTAATCCCGCTGCCTGCGTAAGCCGGAAACCATGAATGTCGGGTCGGATGCAATTTCATCCAGTATGTGTTTCTTTGACTCAATTTGATATGAGTGGACAACGATTTTTGTAAGATGTTTTAATTTTCCGATGGTATCCATAATAATTTTCGGTTTAATAATGTGCATTATTCACCGTAATCACGTCATCTGTTGCTATCAGATTACGGTTCCATCTAATCGAATACTGCTTGTCAGTATTACGATCCTCCCGTCCATGAACAAATAACGTTCATGTTCCTCGTCTGTAAAAAGCCACTTATCAGCTTTACAGACGTTATTGCAAATCAATCAAGCAACTGCTTCTACTATTTTTCCATGCCCGGGGGCGGTTTTTGATTGCCAGAGTCTGAAGTCTGATGTGCCGAAATAACGGCAGCCAGTGATAATGGAAATTCAGGTGGTTATGAAGTAATGATTTCTATGTATGCGATGGTATCTGATTGCATCGTACCGTAAAAATGAAAACCGATAGCACAAAACAGGCACTGCATATAACCCATAACTCAACTCCCATTA
>SLLW01000284.1 GCA_007133875.1 Balneolales bacterium
AACCCTCCGTAACAGGGAAATACAAATACGAGTACTGGCCATCATGAATACTGAGAAACTTTTCCGGGATCTCACAGAAATCCGGACAAAAAATCCACTGGTACACAACATCACCAATCACGTGGTGATGAATACCACCGCTAATATGCTGCTGGCTCTGGGGGCATCCCCGGTAATGGCCCATGCCAAAGAGGAAGCGGCCGAAATGACCCGTATCGCCGGTGCCCTGGTACTGAATATCGGTACACTCAGTCCCCAATGGGTGGAGTCTATGGAACTTTCGTTAAAAACCGCCCGGGATTTCGGCATACCGGTCGTGCTCGACCCCGTCGGAGCCGGGGCCACATCGTATCGCACAAAAACGGTCCATGAGCTGCTAATGGCCGGCGGAGTTTCGGTACTTCGCGGTAATGCCTCCGAAATTCTGGCACTGACCCCGGCCGGCGGTCAGACCAAAGGGGTTGACAGCACCGACGATGCCGGCCGCGCTACCGATGCCATTCGTGAACTGGCCGTACAGCACAACATCGTGGTATCCGTGAGCGGGAAAACCGACCATATCATATCCTCCGGCCACCACATCCGGGTGCACAACGGAACGGCCATGATGGCCCGTATCACCGGGATGGGATGCACGGCATCGGCATTTACCGGGGCGTTTTGTGCGGTGAATAAGGATCCGCTTCTCGCTGCCGCACACGCCATGATACTTTTCGGCATCGCCGGTGAAATGGCTGAAGCGAAGAGCAAAGGGCCCGGCAGTCTGCAAGTTGCCCTGCTCGATAATCTTCCCAGCCTGGAGCATGAATCCATCACAAAAATGGTGAAGGTGGACGGGCTTTGAGATGATGGACAGGAAATCGTTATCAAATATCGACTATTCCCTCTACCTGGTCACCGACAGCGGAATGACCGGCAGGGACCGCCTGGTGGAGACCGTGCTCCATGCGGCCGATGGCGGGGTTACGGTCGTGCAATACCGGGAAAAATCGGTGTCAACGGCTCAGATGATCCGGGAAGCGGCCGAAATCCGTAACCTGTTGCATGCACGTGGTATCCCGTTGATCATCAATGACCGGGTGGACGTTGCCCTGGCTGTCGGAGCAGACGGGGTGCATGTCGGAAGAAATGATATGGATCCGGTCACGGCCCGCAAACTTATGGGACCGGATGCCATCATTGGCTACTCGGTCGAAACCATGGAAGAGGCACAAAATGCGGAAACACTGGATATTGACTATTTCGGGGTCAGCCCCATTTTTACGACACCAACCAAAACCGATACCGGCCGGCCCTGGGGGCTTGACGGACTGCAAAACCTTCGCAGCCATACTGGCAAACCACTGGTAGCCATCGGAGGATTGAATATCCACACGATTCCGGATACCCTCCGGGCCGGAGCTGATGGTGTGGCAGTTGTCTCGGCAATCTGCGCCTCCGGCCAACCCCGTGAATCCGCCCGCGCACTCATGGACCTAATTCAGACATCAATCCCGAACAAATGAGCGACCATCCACTGAAACAAATTGGTGAATTCGGACTCATAGGCCGAATTCAATCCTGGTTTAACGAAGAGACGTCCGACCTGCTCGGCATCGGTGACGACTGTACTGTCATTCCGCGGGGTGACGATGAATGTGACCTCGTGACGACCGACCTGCTGATCGAAGGAACCCATTTTTTGTTTGATAAAATCACTCCGGAAGATCTCGGCCATAAATCGCTTGCCGTTAACCTGAGTGATATCGCGGCCATGGGTGGGCAGCCCAAACATGTGTGGTTGGCGATCGGCCTTACCGACCGCGCTGATCTTCCCTGGCTCGAGCGGTTTTTCAATGGCATGAACAAACTGGCCCGAAAGCATCATGTACGTTTGATGGGCGGCGACACGACCCGGTCACAAAAACATTTGGTCATAAATATTATGGTAAGCGGTACAGCCGCCGCATCACAGGTGAAATTCCGGTCATCCGCCCGCCCGGGTGATGTCCTATTTGTCACCGGCACACTGGGGAACTCCGGAGGCGGCCTGCAGTTACTGCTTGGCAACCATCACAATACGGAAGATCCCGCGGAACGAAACCTGATCCGTGCGCACAACCGGCCGGATCCTGCCGTCAATGCAGGCCTTTGGCTCGGAATTCAGCCGGGCGTCCATGCATTGATAGACCTCTCTGACGGTATTTCCTCGGATGCCGGGCATGTCGCAAACCGGTCAGGCGTAACCATTGCTCTCGAACTGACCGACCTGCCGATCGGAGCGGATTTGCGGAAGGTGGCATTGAAACATGGATGGGATCCGGTTCAACTGGCCTGTTCTGCCGGCGAAGATTATGTCCTGTTTGGATCCTGCGACCCGGATGCATGGGAATCGCTGCGGGTGAGCTATCGCAAAGAGATCGGGGCCGAGCTGCACCGGGTCGGAGATGTGCGGGATCGACCAGAGACCGATGCAGGCGGCGATCCATCAGAGTCCAAACCCGGGTTACTTTCGGGCGGGCAGGTGAGCTATCTGAAAAACGGTACACCGATTGATTTTAACAAACACGGTTTTGATCATTTTAAAAGCTGAATAACATGAGACCACCACGCACACTAACCATCGCCGGGTCGGACAGCGGCGGCGGGGCCGGTATTCAGGCTGACCTGAAAACCTTTTCGGCCCTTGGCTGCTACGGCATGTCCGTTTTAACCGCCCTGACGGCACAAAATACCCGACAGGTTACGGCCATCCATGACATTCCGCCCGATTTCATCAGGGCACAGCTTGACGCGGTGTTCGGCGATATCGGAGCAGATGCCATAAAAATCGGCATGCTCAATCGCAGTGAGGTCATCCGGGTGGTTGCAGCCGGCCTTGAAAAATACCAGCCGGAGCATATTGTGGTAGATCCGGTCATGGTGGCCAAGAGCGGTGACCGGCTGCTTCAGGATGAGGCGGTCGAAGCCATAAAAACCACCCTGATACCGATTTCGACCCTCATCACCCCCAACCTTCCCGAAGCGGAGGTTCTGGCCGGCATGAAGGTCACCAACCGAAACGAAATGGAGCTGGCCGGGCGGCAGTTGCTCAAATTGGGCTCAGATGCCGTGCTGGTCAAAGGCGGACACCTTGTTGATGGTGATATCAGTCCGGATTGCCTGGTTTTCCGGTATTCTTCCGGGAGAAACAAGAACGATTCATCGATCCGGGTCCGCTGGTTTGAGATGCCCCGAATCGAGACAAAAAATAATCATGGAACGGGCTGCACCCTCTCCTCAGCCATAACCGCACAACTGGCCCGGGGATTGTCACTCGAAGAATCTGT
>SLLW01000070.1 GCA_007133875.1 Balneolales bacterium
ATTTGCATATGATGCTCCTGCGAAACCCGATCTCCCGGACGACGGGCTGACATTTCTGCACGAACTGCAGGATCTGCTCTACGAACGCAAAACCCAGCTTCCGGAAGGATCCTACACCAGCAAAATGTTCCTGAAAGGACGCGACAAACTGGCCCAAAAAGTGGGCGAAGAGGCGGTTGAGACGGTCATCGGGGTGAAAAATTCGCGCGAGGAGTTCACCTACGAAGCTTCCGATCTGCTGTTTCACCTGATGATGCTTCTCGTCGGTGAGGGCATGAAACTTGAAGATCTGGTTGCGGAGCTACGGAAACGACACAAATAGGACGTTTTTTTCGTATATGTTTTGAATGGTTTACTCCAGGCTTGTAACATCATGAGCACCAAAACCGCCCTATATCTGCTGGCCCTACTCCTGCTTCTGATGAACATGGAGATTCGTGCACAGCACGGAACGGGCGGTCAGGACAACCTGTCCGGCGATCAACCGTCAGCATATTCCGGAACCAATACGAATGACCTGCCAACGATTGTCATCAACGAAATCCAGGCCTCCAACAATGCCACGTTAGCCGATGAGGATGGCGATTATGAGGACTGGATCGAGCTCTACAACACCGGGGTGGATTCCGTGGATGTGGGATGGTTCGGTCTGTCGGATGATTACGGCCGGCCGTTCCGCTGGATCATCCCGCCCGGATCCCGGATCGCCCCCGGCGGTCATCTGCTGATCTGGGCTTCCGGCAAGGACCGGATCACTCCCGGACAACCACTCCACACCAACTTCAGCATCGCGCAGGCCGGAGAGGAGGTGCTGCTGACGGACATCCAGGGCCGGCGGGTCGACGAAGTCTCCCCGACGCGCATCCCCTCAGACTTCTCTTATGGACGCTACCCGGATGGTTCCGGATCATGGCACTTTTTCGCCTCTCCCACTCCGGGTTCCGAAAATACCGATCCTGAGTATGACGGACAGGTTGGTGATCCTGTTTTTTCCCGTAACGGGGGATTTTACGAGGGTCCGTTCTACCTCAGGATTTCGCACCACCCTGATGAAACCATTCACTATACGCTGGACGGAACGGAACCCACTCCGGATGACCCGGTATTTCCTGACAGTCTGGAGATCTCGGTCCGGGAGCCACACGAACAGCTGCTCTCCTTCATTCCAACCACTCCACCGGAAGCCATTGATAATCATCAGCATGGCTGGGTTAAACCGGAGGAGCCGCCATTTCTGGCAACCGTTTTGCGGGTCCGGTCATTCCGGGAAAACAGCATGCCCTCCCCTATCATCACACATACCTATTTTGTGGCCTCCGATTCCCTGGAGCCGGTTCCGACCAGTGCGGATCCCTATCCGGATACGGCAACCGCTGATGAACGCAGCACCACCGAATCACCGGGGGCCGCTGCATTCCGGGATCATGCCAGTCATGCAACTGACAACCAGGCCGGCAAACGCAGCCGGTATCCCCTGCCGGTCATCTCCCTGGTCACCGATTCCCTCCATCTGTTTGACCATGTTGACGGTATTTATATTCCCGGGAAGCGGTATGAGGATCATTGGTATAATCCTCCGTGGGGAAGTCCATACGCCAACTATTTTAACCGTGGTGATGCATGGGAACGTCCGGCCTCATTTGAGTTTTTTGATCCGGATGATGGGCGGGTGTTCAGCCAGGATATCGGCATACGGATTCACGGCGGTATGTCCCGTGCGATGCCGATGAAATCGCTGCGTCTGTATGCACGAAGCGAATACGGGGAGCGGCGATTCGAGTTTCCTTTTTTTGACCATCCTGACTCCCATCCGGAATACGATCCAACCGGGCCGGGCAACGCCGGCGCCCCCCCATCCTACAATCGGCTGATTTTGCGGAATTCCGGCCAGGATTTCTACCGGGGAGGTGCCGCCACCATGTTCCGTGATGCCATGATTCAGGGCCTGGTAAGCCACCTCAAAATGGATACCCAGGCCTATCGGCCAACGGTGCTGTTTATCAACGGCGAATTCTGGGGAATCATCAACATCCGTGAGCGGTATGACAAACACTATCTGGCCCGGACCTACAGCATTGACCCCGAGCGAATCGATTACCTAACTTCACATACCACCATCAACGAAGGGAACAGAGACCATTACCTGGAATATCGCAGCTACTTGTCCGGTAACGATATGTCGGATGACGAGCACTATGCCCACATCAACACAATGCTGGACGTTGACAATTTTCTGGATTACAATATCTCGAATATCTATGCCAACAATCGGGATTGGCCGGCAAATAACCGGGATATGTTTCGATATCAGACGGACTACAATCCGGACGCACAGGCGGGCCGGGATGGCCGGTGGCGCTATATGCTGTTCGATACCGATTTTGGGTTCGGTTTTGTGAACCGCTGGGATGATGTCCACCACAATATGCTGGCGATTGCTACCGGTCGTCAGTCACGTGACAACGTCCCAAATCCGCCCTGGTCAACCGAAGAGTTGCGCAAGTTGCTCGAAAACAACGAGTTCCGGAACCGGTTCATTAACCGGTTTGTCGATTATCTGAATACCCATTTCTCACCCGAATATGTCCTTTCCCACATTGATCACTACCGGAATCTGCTGGAACCGGTCATTGGAGAGCATATTCTGCGCTGGAATCATCCGCCCAGTAAAAACGCCTGGGATAGTCATATCAGAGTGATGAACGATTTTGCGGAAAAACGTCCGTTCCATGTTCGCGAGCACATTATGGAGGAATTCGGTCTGGACGACACCCTACAGGTTACACTCGATATCGACGGGCCGAACCGGGCCGGTTATCTCACCATCAATGAAACACCGGTCAACGGACATACCCGGGGGATTGCCGATAATCCGTACCCCTGGTCCGGTATCTATTTCCATGATGTGCCCATCACCGTCACCGCCACCCCCCGGAGCGGATACCGGTTTGCCGGATGGGCCGAATTTCCCGATCAGGAGGGGCCTTTGCTGGAACTCAACCCTGATTCGGATATGCAGATCACTGCCATTTTTGAGCGTGACGAATCCCCTGACGCTGAGCCGAAACCTTTTAATCTGGCCGACGGTCCCTTTGCATTTGATTACTGGCCGCCTGATGCGCCTCGCGGCTCCTTTCCCGACCATATGGTGTTTCAGTATATGGACCGCATTCATCCGGGGCCGGACGCGTTTGTATCGGGGAACATCGACATGGCCTATAACCGGGAGTCCGGAACGCGCGTTGTCGGGCTGGGAAGTGATGGCATCGCCTTGATGAACAGTGACACCGATGCCGATACC
>SLLW01000191.1 GCA_007133875.1 Balneolales bacterium
GGGACTGAACCGAAGCTGATGACATCCTCATGATCCGACATCTACTGTTTACGGTCGCAGGTTTGATTGCCACACTGCTGATCCTGGCACCTGCCGTGTTACGCGCAGACCCTCCGGAACGGTTACTCACCGGCCTCAATGATGCAAGAAGCATTCGCGCATCCACACTGGACCATCTGTTTCTCGTCGAAACCGGCCGCAACCGCATTCTCAAAATCACGCCCGACGGTGAACGGATCGATTCGGTCGGCCGTATTGGCAGCGGCGATTACCAGTTCGATACACCGGTTGCCATTGACCCCACCAATGAGCTTAAAATTTACGTCGCCGACCGGAACAACCGCCGTATTCAGGTATTCGATCGTCGGATGCAATTTCTAACTACGGTGATGCTCCCCCAGCGGGCCGGTTACGGGCTATCCTATCGTCCGACAATGCTCACCGTTGACTACGCCGGACGCCTCTACTTTTTTGATGACGACCGGCACCTGGTCTATCGTTTCGACAGCAACGGCCAGTACGATCTGTCATTTGAACTCTACAGTCAGCAAGAACGGATCATACCGGTCTCGATGGTGATTCATGACGATGTGCTCTGGGTGATGGGCCGCAACAGCCAGCTGATTCACCGGTTTTCATCGTCGGGTTCCTATCTCGGCTTTTTGTACCCGCCCGAGACGGTTCGTGCGGTCAGAAAGATCCGCAATGAACTCTGGGTACTGGGTGACAGGTATCTGATGCAACTTGACCGATCCGGAGAAATCCTGCAGCGCTATCCGCTGCCGGGAGAGGACGGGCAGCCCGCCCAAAGCGATAATCCCCATCGCTGGCTCAGTTTCGATATTACGAAAATGACCGCATTTCTTTTGGACGGGCAGAAACTGGTCCGGATGCCGCTTACCCCGCCCACCGATTCCGGGACAGATTCAAACACCGGCGCGGAGCCGCCTGCACCATCATCCCCTCCATCCCCGTAATCTGCAGGGTGCTGACCTCATGAGCCGAATTATTACTGGCTGGCGCGATTATCTGTTTGATGCACAAACCCCGTTTACGGAGATGGCGCTGGTCGTTCACGCACACCAGTATGAACATCTGATTTGCTATCGTCGTTTTTGTGATGCACTTGGCATAACGGGCCCGACACAACCGGAAACGATTCCGTTGATGCCGATACAGGTTTTCAGAGACGCGGAGGTCCGCCCCGGATATGTGGACCGGCCTGAGCGGGTATTCCGCAGCAGCGGCACAGCCGGCTCCGACAGGAGTACCCACTATATTGCCGACATGACACTTTATGAAGCATCCTGTTACCGGGGATTCACACAATTTTACGATCCGGAGGAGTATTCGCTGCTCGCTTATCTGCCGGGATACAGCGATAACCCCGACTCCTCACTGATTGCGATGATTGCCCATTTTGTGCAGAATGATCCCCGGGGTTTGAGCCGGTTTCTGCCACTGAACGAACCACTTCACCGGGAAACCATCGAAGCGGCGGGTAGCGAAGGACGCAGTGTGATGCTTTTTGGCGCGGCCTTCGGACTGCTTGACCTGATCGATGCCGGATCACCACCGCTTCCACCGGGATCTGTTGTTGTTGAAACCGGCGGGATGAAAACCCATCGCCGCGAGATCCCGAAAGAGGAGCTGCGCCAGCGTCTGGCCGACGGATTCACGTTACCGGCCGAAGCTATTCACTCCGAATATGGCATGGCGGAGATGTGCAGTCAGGCCTGGGACACCGGTAACGGCCTTTTCCGTTGTCCCCCGTGGCTGCGTATCACCATCCGTGATCCCCAAAACCCGCTGGAGTCTGTTCCGGTTGGAGAGCAAGGGCTTGTCGGGGTGATGGATTTGGCGAATGTTCACTCTTTATCGTTTTTTATGACGCAGGATCTGGGTGTCGCAGAGCCCGACGGTTCCTTCCGGGTACTGGGCCGTTGGGATCACGCTGAACTGCGCGGATGTAACTTTCTGATGGAGTGAATATGGGGTATAATGAAAAAAAGCATGCACGGGGCAAGGATAATTGGAAACTACGAAAATCAAATGTGATGGTTGCACGATGACAGAGCGAATAACAGATATAATTGACGGTGTAACCGCCTGGCTTGCGGATGAAGAAGGAGTGTTGTCGGCATCACTAACGCAAACCGTAAACGACGGGTTGTTTCCGGAACACGATGTAAGGCACATGATCGGACAGGTACGCGAGACCGTAACAGCAGCGGCACTCACGCAATGGTATAACCGGTATGGAGAGACGGATCCGTCAAACATTGGAGATACGCAACGCCGGGATACACAAATCGGGGATATGCAAATCGGTCATAAACAACACCGGGATACACAAATCGAGGGGACAGAACACAGCTCATTCGACAAACCGGAAACCGGCCGCCGGAAACATCCGCAGAGAATACTCTGTCTGCACGCGGGCAACCTGCCGATGGTCGGCTTGCAGGATCTGATAGCGGTACTGCTTTCGGGCAACATCTATTACGGAAAACTATCCCGCAAAGATCCCTGGCTGCTGGACGGTTTGCTGCGCGTATTGCAAAAGCGGATGCCCGAATGTGTGGCCGGCTGGAGCACCAATATGGATGATTTGGTCGGGATCCGGGCGGATGGTGTGCTGTTTGCCGGTTCGGAAGCATCCGTCGGGGATGTCACCCGGCTTTGTTATGAAAAGCAGCTTGCTGAGGCATCGGCGCGGTTTTTGTATCGAACGGCCCGGCTTTCGATGGCGCTGTTAACCCCCGGTGATTTTGATGATGACGGGGGACTGAAACCCGAAACCGGGCGGGTCGTGGCTGAAGCGATTTTGCGATATGATGGAAAAGGGTGCCGGTCCGTTGCGGTTATTATTGCGCCATACGGATTGAAGGAGAGTGCGGAACAGCTTGTAATCTCCCGTTCTCCGGAGTCGGTTTCACCTGCGATCACCTACTGGAAAAGTTATCTGGAGAGTATCGATCAGCAGGCATATATCACCGGGCCGGTACTTATTACCGATAATAAGGGCCTGGCCGGAATGGAAAAGATGGTATGCTGGATTTCGAATCCCGACCTGCCGGCGAAAGTCCGGGATATGGCCGAACGGTTTGGCCGGCAACTGCAGAACGTATATGTGACCACGACATCGGATCACACGGTACAACAGCTGCAGAAAACGTTGTCGCAAATTCGGATTGCTCCGCTGTCACAGGCTCAGAGTCCGCCAATTGACTGGGAACCTGATGGGATGGACGTTCTGAACTGGTTGATGACTGATGATTTACACCCACCTGAA
>SLLW01000428.1 GCA_007133875.1 Balneolales bacterium
CATCTCTACACTAAAATCAGAACCCTGGATGTTTTTACCGAGGTAGCCCTTATCGTATGCCTGGTCGATGGCACGCTGCAACATTTTCACAAATGGTCGGTATTCTCCGCGAATATAGACATAAATGGCATTGACATGCATTGCGTAACTGGCAATGATGGCCCCTTCAATGAACAGGTGCGGATTAAATTCAAAAAGTTTACGGTCCTTGAAGGTACCCGGCTCCGATTCGTCACCGTTGCAGGCCAGATAGCGGGGTTTTCCGTCGGGTTCGGGCATGAAAGACCATTTGAGCCCGGCATTAAATCCGGCACCACCCCGTCCGCGGATATTGGCAGACTTCACCTCATTGATGACATCTTTGGGGCTCCATTTCCCGCGATCTGCAAGAATGGACTTCAGCGCTTTGTATCCGTTGTTTTTTTCATAAACGGAGATCTCGTGAAGATCCCTGATGTTGGGAATGAGTACAGGTTGATATGATTTCCAGTCCTTTATCATCTTATTTCTCAGATCCGTTTACGTGTTGAGGCATTTTGTTCGATTCGAACTCCGGTTTCTTGCCGGCTTTCAGGTCATCTATCAGCTTATCCAGCTTTTCACGCGTAAGATGATTTACAAATTTATCATTGGTCACCTGAAGCATCGGGGCATATCCGCAGGCACCCAGACACTCCACAGACTGGATGGAGAATTCGCCGTCCGGAGTGGTTTCTCCCGCTTTTATACCGAGCTTTTCTTCCAGATGGTTCAGCATATCATAGCCGCCGCAAACCTGACAGCTCAGGCATGTGCAGACATCAAGGACATGTTTACCCATCGGTTTTTCATAAAACTGCGTGTAGAACGTGACGACCCCATGAATATGGGCTTCCGGTATGTCCATGGTTTGTGCGACAAGTTTCTGTACCGCGGAATCGGTATGTCCGAACTTGTCCTGGGCGTACCAGAGCACCGGAAGAACAGCAGCCTGCTTTTCCGGGTATTTTGTAATGAGTTTTTTGATCTCTTTGAGATCCTGGTCATTGAATGTGTAGGTATCTGACATAATTACTTATCCGAATCTCCCATAACCGGATCCATACCACCGATGATAACCACGGTATCGGCGACCATTTCTCCGTCAAGGATGGTCTCAAGACCCTGAAGATTACTAAAAGATGGTGATTTGATTTTCATACGCCATGGATGGCCGGTTCCGTCGCTCTGTATATAAAACCCGAGTTCGCCTTTGGGTGCTTCAATTGCGTGATAAGCTTCGGCGCCGGGCGGCGGACACACACCGGTATCGGTCATCATGAAATCGTGAATGAGCCCTTCCATGGAATAGTAGACTTCGTCTTTGGAGGGGTAGCTTTTTTTGGCATCATCGACACGGACAGGCCCTTTTTTGGGCATTTTTTTGAAACATTGCTCAATGATGCGGATCGATTCGGCCATCTCCTCCATACGGCAGTAATAGCGGGCGAGATTGTCGCCTTCCGTACGGGTGGGAACCTCAAAATCGATCTGGTCATAGTGCATATAGGGCTCAAATTTTCGAACATCATAGGCTATGCCGGTGGCGCGCAGCGACGGTCCGGCCAGTCCGGATGCGATGGCATTTTCATGATCGATCTGTCCCACGCCGTTATTGCGGTCTACAAATATTCGATTGCGATCCAGCAACTTGTGCCAACCCTCGAGCTCTTTCGGGAATTCCCGGAGGAACTTCTGAATTTTCTCAACCGCAACGGGGGTGAGTTCATTATTAATACCACCGATACGGGAGTGAGATACGGTGAACCGGTGTCCGGCCACCTCATCAAAAATGTCATACAGTTTTTCCCGCTCCCGGAATGTCCAGATGAAAAATGATATCGCACCGGCATCCATGATCATGGTACCGAGCCATAAAAGATGTGAAGAGATACGGGCCAACTCGCATCCTATCATGCGAATATAGTTAGCCCTCTCTGGGCACTCAATTTTGGCGATCCGTTCAACCGCCAGGCAAAGGGCTACATTGTTGCTGTAAGGAGAGAGGTAATCCATGCGGTCGGTGTAGGGCATGAACTCCTGATAGGTCTTGTTTTCAGCCATTTTCTCAATACCCCGGTGGAGGTATCCGGTATCGAGGCGGCATTTTGTAATGGTTTCGCCGTCGAGTTCCATCAGAACCCGGAGCACACCGTGTGTGGCCGGGTGCTGCGGGCCCATATTGAGGATCATTCGCGTTGCGAGGGGATCGGACTTATCGACCTCAACGGTGGCGTGTTTGTCCTCAAGGCTTTTGTAAATGGCTTCCTGGTGTTGCGGAAAAAAGGTTGGCCGTTTGCGTGATATGTTTTGATCCAGTTCCATAGAGGGCATCAGTCGTGATCGGGTGTAGAGCTTGGAAGTTCGAGAGAGCCGGGAACGCCCAGCAGAGGAAACTCTTTGCGAAGCGGAAAATATTTGAAATCCTCGGGCAGGAAGATTCGCCGCAGGTCGGGATGTCCTTTAAACCGGATTCCAAACATGTCGTACACCTCCCGTTCGTTCCAGTTTGCGCTGGTCCATAAGTCGGTAACGGTCGGCAGGACCGGATCCTCTTCATCCACATAGACTTTCAGAAAAAAACGCTGTTGATCGCGGAGGGAAATCATGTGATAAATCACCTCAAAACGGTCAACAGAGGTGAACCGGTCGGTTCCCAGTACATCATTTAAATAGATGAAATGTAGTTTCTCCTTCATGAACCGGCAGGTTTCGTGAAGCCGCTCACGGTTTATCCGTAACAGGGGATACTGGTACTCTTCATAGACCTCATGCAGGTCATCACCGAGTTTATCCCGGATTTTTTGCAACAGAGCTTGTTTGGTATCGGAATTCATACAGGATGTGTGGTTAGCTGTCGAGCGACATCGATTGCTCTTCTTTAATTTTGTCCTGGATTTTCATGATGGCATTGATCACCGATTCGGGACGCGGGGGGCAGCCAGAGATGTAGGCGTCAACAGGAAGAAAGTTGTCAACCCCCTGGACTACTCCGTAGCAGCGGTGCATACCACCGGTTGAGGCACACGCACCCATGGCGATGCACCATTTGGGATCGGGCATCTGGTCCCAGACGCGGCGGATGGCGTGAGACATTTTGTAGGTGCACCATCCGGCGACGATCATCACATCACTTTGGCGGGGAGAAAAACGGAATACCTCAGAACCAAAACGGGCGGCATCATACTTCGGTCCGGCAAATGCCATCATCTCAATAGCACAACATGCGAGGCCCATGGGCATCGGCCAAATGGCATTTGAGCGACCCCATTTC
>SLLW01000115.1 GCA_007133875.1 Balneolales bacterium
AAGTGATCATGCCCATCATTCGTGCAGCAGACAGGCCTTCGGCGGGTGGGTCATCAAGGGGATAATGGCCATCTCTCCATTTGGGATCGGAAGCAAGTGCTTTCCTCTGCGCTTCGCCGATGCCGATCGCCCAGGGGGAATGGTCCTTGCCCATGGCGATGAGCAGCAACTGTTCCGGGCGGCTGTCCATGATTCCAAATTCCAGTGCCTGCATTCCACCCATGGATGCTCCGATGGCAAACCGGACCCTCGTAACACCGAGATGATCCAGCAGGCGCTGCTTGACCCTTACCATGTCGCGGATGGTCACGAGTGGAAAATCCCCGGCATATCGTTTACCCGTTTTGGGATTAATACTCAGCGGACCGGTGGTCCCGTAACAACTCCCCAGCACATTGCCGCAAATAATGTAGTGCTCCCCGGGATCCAGAAGCCGCCCTTTACCGAAAAAGCCGGTCAGCCACTCATCGGCCGCGGCATGTCCGGTTAGCGCATGAAACACGACCACAACATTACTCATGTCGTCGTTCGGCGTTCCCCAGGTCTTGTAGGCAACATCCAGCGACGGAAATTCATAACCCGATTCCGTCACAAACGGAACCGGGTCGTGAAAGGTTATCGTATCGGGATTATGTGACATAGTGTCGGTTGATTCATGTCGATTGGGCAAAAGCCTGTTCGAAATCCTGGATAATGTCATCAATGTGCTCGAGTCCGACCGATACGCGAACCAGGTCCTCGGTTACACCGCTGGAACGCTGCTCCTCGTCGGTGAGCTGTTGATGGGTGGTTGACGCGGGATGAATAACCAGGGTCTTGGCATCACCCACATTCGCCAGATGGCTGGCAAGTACCGTGCTGTCGATAAACTTTTTACCGGCTTCGTATCCGCCGTTGATACCAAAAGTAATAACCGCACCGAATTTGCCATCGTTCAGATACTTTTTGGCCAGACCGTGGTATTTGTGATCCGGCAGGCCGGCATAGCTGACCCACTCGACATTCTCATTTTTATCAAGCCAGTGAGCCAGTTTCAATGCATTTTCGCAATGGCGTTCCACACGAAGCGACAAGGTTTCGACACCCTGAAGCAGCAGGAAGCTGTTGAACGGCGACTGGGAAGGGCCGAAATCACGCAGGCCTTCCACCCGTGCCCGGATGGCGAATGCAATGTTACCGAACGGCCCCTGATCACCAAATACTTCCCAGAAGTTAATTCCGTGATATCCCGGTGACGGCTGGTCAAACAGAGGAAACTTACCATTGCCCCAGTCGAAATTACCGGCATCCACCAGAACACCGCCAATAGAGGTACCGTGTCCGCCAATCCACTTGGTGGCCGATGAAACGACGATATTGGCTCCGAAATCGATGGGCCGTGCAATGGCACCGGCAGCACCAAACGTATTGTCGACAATGAGGGGAATTCCATGCTTTTTTGCTACGGCAGCGAGGCCTTCCAGGTCGGGTACGTTCGATTTTGGATTCCCGAGTGATTCGACAAATATCCCCTTGGTATTATCATCGATTTGTGCTTCATAAGCAGCAGGATCATCCTCTTCTACAAACTTCACATCGATTCCGAGCCGTGGCAGAGACACTTTAAACTGGTTGTAGGTTCCCCCATACAGATTGCTCGTCGAGATAATATTATCACCCTGCTGGGCGATGGTGATGATGGTCAAAAACTGGGCGGCCTGCCCGGAAGATGTGGCAACCGCTGCAACACCGCCTTCAAGTGCTGCTATCCGTTTTTCAAATACATCGTTGGTGGGGTTCATGATCCGGGAGTAGATATTCCCGAACTCCTTGAGTCCGAACAGAGAAGCAGCATGCTCCGAATTGTCGAAGACATAGGAAGTTGTCTGATAAATCGGCACCGCCCTCGCATTGGTGGCAGGATCCTTCTCCTGGCCGGCATGCAGTTGCAGTGTTTCGAATCGATAGGAATTGCTGTTTTCACTCATAAGATTTTGTTCTGTTTACAGGATGATCGCTTTTAGTTCGTAGTACTTTGTTTTGTTTAAAAAAAAAGCCTCAACCGGGGCCGATTCCGGAAGAGGCTTTTTGCTAAAACCGTCTTCCCTCATCTTCCCCGCGGAATGAATGCTGCTATTCCGGAGCAGGATTTAGCACCTGACCCCCGTTTCCGGAGCGGTTGCTAAGGTTTCACAGGGCCTGATCCCTCCACCTTTCTCAATAAGAGACTTTTTTAGTTTGTAAAAGAACAGAAAAAGAAAAGCCCTTCTCGAGAAATCGGGAAGGGCCTGCAAACTCATTCAGTACGCACTCTCAGCCCTTCACCTGCATGAGCAGGACATACAACACATGGACATAGAGCCGTACAAAGAAATCATAACATCAAAATTCGTTTAAATATGACATCAAGTTTACAGTATTATGAAATATATGTCAATACTAAATTTAATAATTTCTGCTTCTTAAATAAAAGGGTGCGCTAAACCATTCAGAAAATCGCTACCGGTACCCATAGCTTTTGAGAAAATTTTCGTTTTCGCGCCATTTTTCACGGACTTTGACAAAAAGCTCCAGATAGGCTTTTTTTCCGGTGAATTCCTCTATCGATTTACGCGACCGGATTCCCAGTTCTTTCATCTGACTCCCCTTTTTTCCTTTCAGGATCCCTTTTTGTGATGTCCGGTTTACCACAATTTCGGCATGGATGCGATTGATATCCGGCTCTTCCGAATAATTAACGATATTAACAGCACAAGAGTAGGGAATTTCCTGTTGGTACAGCATGAACAGCTGTTCACGAATCAATTCAGAGACAAAAAACCGCATGGGCAGATCACTTGCATCGTCTTTGGGATAGAACGGCGGGCCTTCCGGCATCCGTGCTTTTACCAAATCCACAAGGTGATCCACTCCTGTCCCGTCAAGTGCGGAAATAGCCAAACGATCGATATAATCATAATGATCATCCCAGCTTTTAGAAACCACCGGAATACGGTCTGATGCAAGCATATCAATTTTATTAACCACCAGCATCACCGGCAAAGCCAGTTCCCGAAGGGTCTCAAAAACCACATCATCCGAAACGGGCATATGTCCGCCATCCACAATGTGCAGCAGAAGATCGGCATCGGCCCGCAACCGGTGAACCTGATCCATCATCCGCTCCTGCAATAAATAGCTGGGCTGAATTATTCCGGGGGTATCCAGAAATACAATCTGCGAATCATCATCCGAGTAAAATCCCTGGATCCGGTGCCGGGTCGTCTGTGCTTTCGGGGTGATGATGGAGAGCTTTTG